>NZ_JAZHOC010000045.1:0-15029 GCF_036553575.1 Methylobacter sp. Wu1
CAAGTGTTGATTGAATTTCTTACGTTTCCAGGAAGCAATGGAGATCACCGTTTCCTGTGTCGTCTGTTTCTGACGTCGATCTTCAAGCTTCAAGAGATTCAGCGCTGTTAACGACGCATTGGCCTGCATCTGTATCGCTTCTTTACAGCGAGCCTGGCAATCCATGAGTCCGGTATATTGTTTGGCATCCCGAAACAAAAACTCGATTTGAAAGCGCGCTTTATAGCAGTTCAGGATTTTGACAGGATCCAGCGCCGCATCCGTTGAGAACAGAAGCGCATGACCTTCTTTGCCTTTTTGCCTGGCATGCAGCAGGACCACCCGGAGGTTTCGCTTAAAGCGCTTGCAATAGACCACCTGGCTGTACAGGTCGATACCGTCCTCCAGTGTGAGGTGAGAGTCAAAACGGGTTTTCTCGGACACGATATCGACTTTTCCGTCATATTTTTTCGGGCGTCCACAGCCTTTATAGTCGCCTGGGTAGAGCCAGTACAAGTCCGCATCGATCCGTAGCTTGCCTACCAAGTCAAACGCTTCTTCGCAAACCGCATCGATAAATTTCACCTTGCTGTAATAGCTGTCGGCGGCCAGATAGCGGATTGAAGCCTTTTTCAACGCCGGGGCAACCTCGCGAAAATGCCGGGCATAGAGGTCTACCCGGCTCTGTTCTTCAACATCCACCGTTTGTCGGGCATCAATGGCATAGCCGGTGTTGGCATCCAAATCAATGAGCGAAATCAGCGAAATCTCCAAGCCTTTTTCCGCTTTGCCGGCCTGGCTATGGTAAAAGTAGCCCAAGCCCTCGGTATGATTTCCGCTTTTTTTCATAAAACTGGCATCAATGGCCGCTATCCGTTCGTGATCCTTGGGCAATTCATGAGCAAGTAATCGGGCATTGAAGTGCGCAAAATCAAAGGCTCGACGGGACCAACGCGAAAACCGTTTTTCATGCATGTCGCTGTAACGGCTTAGGTTACGAAACGTCGCCTTGCCTTGAAACAATCTCAACACTGAAAACAATCTCATCAGAAATAGTTTTTGCGGCTTTTTTACGCTGGACATTGAGCTTAAAACTGAGTTTACTATTCCTTCCATGAGCTGATTTCTGGGGTTGTTCGATGTCAGAAACCGTATTATCCCAGAGTTTGCTCATGGTTCTTCTCCATTAAAACTGTCCGAAGTATTGGCTACGCCATGATTGCCGAATATGATCGCGACTACTTATGGATCCTGTCGCGCACGCCTAAGTTGGACCAGAAAACCCTGCAAACCCTGATTGATCAGGCGCAATCGCTGGGCTTCGCCACCCAAAATTTGATCTATCCCTGATCAATAACCTTAATCAATGTTTCGGAACTGAAATCAGCCATAACTGATTCCAGTCGCTCAGGCATCAGCAACAGGCCGTCCCGGATTCAATTGACAGGCTTTTGTTGGGCGGTGCGCAATCGAACAGGCCGAAATGCGTGGATTTATCGCCCCAGATTTCAAAATGCTCGGCAAAACGGCTCATACCGAGCATATCGGCCGTATTGCCGCAGACGCGCAAGGGCCGGCCGGTTTCAAAATGGTGGTGATCGTCCAGATCAAAAAAGTGAGGAGATTCCAGCAATGTGCCTTTATAGACGGCGACCTGCCCGAAATCCTCGCAGCGGTCTTCCAGCGGCGTTTTAAAAGCCCTGACCGTTACCGAGCGGAAATTGACCATGCCAATTTTGGCCACGACCTCCGGATCATCCAGCGTGATCGCATTACTCTTGATAGTGCGGACATCCGGGCAGCCAAGCTCCTGCATGATGCGGCGAAAATCTTCCCAGTACAAAGCCCCGCCCAGGCATTCACCCAACAGCACCGGGTCCAGCCTGAGCGCGGACGGAATGCGCCGGTCGGCATAGACATCGGAAAAATAAAGCTCGCCGCCGGGTTTGAGCACGCGGAAAATTTCCGCCAATACCTGTTTTTTATCGGGCGACAGATTGACAACGCAATTCGACACCACCACATCGATAGAATTGTCGGCCATGCCGATAGCCGCGAGATCTTCGATATGCCCCTGAAGGAATTCGACATTGGAGCGGGCGTAACCATACCGCTCGGCATGCCAATCGCAATGTCGCCTGGCGACATCGAGCTGCGCCGCCGTCATGTCGACGCCGATAACTCGCCCTGTCTCGCCTACCAATCTGGACAGCAAATAACAATCGCGTCCGGAACCGCAGCCCAAATCCAATACGGCACGGCCTTCAAGCGCCGGAGGCAGCGGCGAGCCGCAACCGTAGAAACGCTCAACCACTTCCGGGTGCAGATCGGCAAGCAGCGGGCGCAGATGTCCAGGCATGGCATCCAGCGTGCAGCAGGCGCTGGTCTTTAAATCCTGGCTGGATTTAAGCACTTCACCGTAATAATTTTGTACAGATTCACTGATGGCGGCATCGGTCATGTAGGCTCCGGGTATAAAGCGGTTTTGAGGACGCAAAAGAATGGAAAGACCATTGCGTGTTTAGTTGCGGACTCGTTAAAAATAAAATTTCTTACAGCGGTTTGCAAAATATTTTGTATGCAATGCGCAAATGAATAGACAAAAAATTGAGTGATGTGGCATCAAGGTTCGACAGCTTTTTTCTTATCGCAAAGCAGCTGTCGAAATTATTGATTTTGATCCTGGAGTGGAATCGTCGGGTTCGAGCAGCCATTTCGGCATATCATCCTTGAGCTGTACGCCTGAAAGCCCCCTGCGCAATGCTTCCTGACTCAAATACGCCAGTTTGGCGGCCGCAGCCTGATAGGACAGGCCGTCAGGCGGGCGGATGTTGGAAATGCAGTTGCGCTCGGCATCGGTATTACCGACCCGCGGCGCGTACGTCAAATAGATGCCAAGGCTATCGGCGGCGCTGAGCCCGGGCCTTTCGCCGACGATGATCACAGCCAGGCGCGCATTGAGCAGTGCGCCGATTTCATCCGAAAGCGCCACCCTGCCATTGGCCGCCAGGCAGATCGGACCGAGGCGCAGAGAGCTGCGTTGATAGGTATCGATAATCGTCCGCAGCAGCGCCAGGCCATGGCAGTCCACGGCCGTCGACGACAAGCCGTTGCTGATGATCAAAGCCACATCGATGGCCTCAACGGTGCGTGATTTGAGCAGCCGGCGGCTTGCTTCATCCAGGCAGCGTCCCTGGTCGGGACGTTGCAGATAGTGCACCCTGCTGGCGACAGGCGTAGACAGGCTGAGCGCTTCCAGCCCCAGTACTTCGACCTCCTTCGCGAAGCGATCGATCGCCCAGGGCTGATGCACCGCGTCGCGGGCCGCTGCATGGGCGATCTGGAAATCGAGCAGAGCCGAGGTCGGCAGTCCGCAGCCGGACCGGCCTTGAGCAATTCTGGCCTGGGTAAACCGGCGCAATGTATGCCATGGATCGTTCATGCCTGTGTGCCTGCAAACCCTAAAAAATGGCTCAGCAACGGCGCGGCAACGCGGCTGTCTGCCAAACTGTTCCGGCCGTCGAAGATGCCCATCCTGTCCAGCCAGGCTTCGAATTCCGGCGCGGGCCTTAAGCCCAGCACTTGCCGCAGGTAAAGCGCATCATGGAAGGACGTGCTCTGATAGGCCAGCATAATGTCGTCTGCGCCCGGAATGCCCATGATGTAATTGCATCCGGCAACGCCGAGCAAAGTCAGCAGGTTGTCCATATCGTTCTGGTCCGCCTCGGCGTGGTTGGTGTAACAAATGTCACAGCCCATCGGCAATCCCAGCAGCTTGCCGCAGAAATGATCCTCCAGGCCGGCGCGAATGATCTGCTTGCCGTCATAAAGATATTCAGGCCCGATAAAGCCGACGACGGTATTGACCAGCAGCGGCGAAAACTCCCTGGCGACGGCATAGGCCCGCGCTTCGCAGGTCTGGGCATCGACGCCGTGATGGGCATTTGCAGACAGCGCGCTGCCCTGGCCGGTTTCAAAATACATGAGATGGTTGCCGCCGCGCCCCAGTGATTCGGCCATGGCCTTGGCTTCCCGCAGCAGGGCCAGATCGATGCCGAAACTGCAGTTGGCCGCCTCGGTGCCGGCAATCGACTGGAAAACCAGGTCCACCGGGGCGCCGCGCCGCATCAGCTCCATGCTGGTCGTAACGTGGGACAGCACGCAGGACTGGGTCGGAATTTCGTGGCGGCTGATGATCTCGTCGAGCTGGTTCAGCAGGATGAGGACATTATCGAGATTGTCAGTCGCAGGATTGATGCCGATGACGGCATCGCCGCTGCCGTAAAGCAGGCCGTCCAGAATGCTGGCGGCGATGCCGCGGGGATCGTCCGTGGGATGATTCGGCTGCAGACGGGTGGAAAGGCGCCCAGGCAAACCGATGGTGTCGCGGAAGCAAGTGACAACCCGGCAACGGCGGGCCACGGCGATCAGGTCCTGATTACGCATGATCTTGCTGACGGCAGCGGCCATCTCCGGCATCAGCCCGGCCGCCAGCGCCGACAAATCGCCGCTATCCGCCAACAGCCAATCCCGGAATTCCCCGACGGTCAGCGCCGCGACAGGCGCAAAGGCTGCATCATCATGCCGATCCAGGATCAGCCGGGAGACTTCATCGTGTTCCGGCGCAATCAGGGGTTCCTCGATGAATGCCTTTAACGGCACTTCAGCCAACACCCGTTGGGCAATTGCCCGCTCGACTTCGGAATCCGCCGCCAGGCCTGCCAGTTCGTCGGCCGCTCGCCGAGGCGAAGCCTTGGCCATCAAGGTCTTTAAATTGCGGAAATTAAAACTCCTGCCCTGTACGGTCGCGGCATAGTTCATGTTCTGGCCCGATTTCCCATATTCGCTTTGTCATTTAGCCTGTGTTGGCTGGGTTGGAGCTTAGCGGAAACCCAGCATGGGCGGCCGAAATGCTGGGTTTATCAATCCAGCCTACCGCTCAGTCATTTAATAATCTTTCGAGTATATGACAAGTATATGATGCAAATGTGACAATTTCGCCGATCCTGCCTGACGGTCTTTTGGGCGTATCTGAAGCTAATGTGAGCCAGCACGGACGATATTCGAGCGGCTACGCTTTAGGCTCCAGCGCAATATGAATTTCTGGAAATTTGTCGTCATCAAAAGCGAGCCGATCCTTCAATGCGTGATGCTCTTCATAAGGCTCCTCATAGGTCCAGACCGCATCCTCCAATACCTGACCGCCAAGCTTGAGATGGTAATAATGCGCGGTGCCTTTGAACGGGCATTTAGTCACGGTATCTGACCGCTCCAGTTTGTCCATGCCGACATCGGAACGGGGAAAATAATAGCGAGGCGGATGCTGGTCTTCGTCGACTTGAATGACATTGCTCGAATCAGCGATCACCTCGCCGTTGATCGAAACCTGAACGGGTTGATCAAGACGCTTTTCCTGGACTTTATGATCAGGCCATTTCTGGTGGCCGGGTGATTTGCTCATACTGACCTCCTGAGTAATGCTGTTTGTATTGATGCCGCTGAAAGAATCGCGTTTGCGGTTCGCCTGCCTAGCCCCCGCCGTAAGGGCGGGTGATGATTTCGAGGAGATGGCCATCGGGGTCTTCGAAATACACCCCGCGGCCGCCGTCACGGTGATTAATCTCGCCCGCCTGATGCTGGCCGGGATCCGCCCAGTATTCAAGCCCTCGCTCGCGGATGCGGCCGAAGATTCGGTCGAAATCGTCTTCACTGATCAGAAAGGCGTAATGCTGCGGCGTGATCTTGCCGTCCCTCTCGTAGAAGTCGAGCGAAACGCCGTTACTGAGTTCAACGACCAGAAACGGTCCGAAGGGTTTCGGGGCCGGCAGCCCAAGGAGCTCTGTCAGAAATGTTGCCGAACGTTGCTGATCGCGGCAAGAAACGATGGTGTGATTGAGTTGTATGCTCATAGGGATGCCCTCTGACATCGAGTTTGCTAATTCAGTGACCGCGGCGAATGCCGGGCAGTTCAACCCGATAGAATGGCGCTATCAAGCGTCGGCATGGATCGTGAAACTCTGGACTTGACTGACAGTCACTGAAATTAATCTCACTTACTTCAGGCATTGACTGTCTAAATCATAATGAAATACTTGCCTGTTAATGTTCCTGTAGAGACAAACACTATCAGTAAAAATGCCGCTGATAAGGCGACACGATGATTGCTAACCTTGGAGATTAGTTATGGGCGATAAAATTTATAACGTTCTGATTTTATCTGTCAGCAATTCGGGGCGCAGCATCATGGCAGAAGCGCTGTTCAATAAGCTTGGCAAAGGCCGCTTCAATGCTTATAGCGCCGGCAGTCAGCCAACCGGCCAAGTGAATCCGTTTGCCATCGAACAAATCCGGAAAATGAATTATCCAACCGATGAACTGCGCAGCAAGAGCTGGAATGAATTCTCGGCGCCTGATGCGCCAAAAATGGATTTCGTTATCGCAATATGCGATGACATGGCACATGAAGTTTGGCCGGTCTGGCCAGGCGATTCAATTACCATGTGCTGGGTATTTGAAGATCCCGCAGCCGTGCAAGGCAGCGATGAAGAAAAGCGCCTGGCATTTGAGAAGGTGTTTCTTTACCTCATGAATCGCGTGCGAATACTATCAGAAATGTCACGCGCCAATTTTAATAAACTGGCTTTCAAACGAGAAATGGAAGATATCTTTCGCGGAAGGGACAATATCTTTCACAAAATAAAATCAGTTGCGTCACGGTCGAAGTCAATGCAAAGCGATCAATGAGCTATGCCGCGCAAAGCAAGCCCGGCACGCTTGGCCTTGCCTCGCCTATGAATGGGCATTTTGTGGCCGAACTAAGACCATCGGTGTCAGGTTTGATCCAAACGATATTAAGTAAAATTTCTTTTTAACCATTAGACCTCGGCAATTTACTCATTCCAGGGCTGATAGTCGAACGCCAAACTGAAACTGGCAATAATAGGCATTGATGCTTATTGATAAGGTATGCGGGCCACTGCACACTTCGTAAGAATGAGTTAGCGCTTTTATCGGCTCCGTTTGCCTTACTTTATTCAATCTGAGCGGGACAATTTTTCATCTGCTCTAAATCGCGTTTCAATCGCAGTTTATGGATAGAGACTTAAAGCTTGCGAATGCCCTGGCTCGCTCTCGGCCCTGTGGATTTTTAAACGGATCGATATAATGCTATAAAGACAGTCCGATCCATTATCTAATTAGCGAGACAATGCTATGGCAAGCCGCAATTTCAGTATGTACTTTGTGGGCCTGATAGGCTGGATGGCCTTGAGTGCGGGCTGTCAGATGCACCGCGGTACCGATTCCCGCAATGTACTGGGCGCTGTTGAAATCCGCGATGAACAGGTTAAAGGACAATGGCCGGCCGAACTGCCCAAAACAGTTTATGTCAGCGATTTTATCCTTGACGCACAGCGCATCGAAGGCGACCAGGGCGTCGGAGGCGTTCTGCCCGGTGGGCGTCTAGGACAGATCGGGCAGCGATTGCCGCACCCGATGGCAGTCTCGGATCCTCAAGCGCGGGCCAGGGAAATCGTTAATGGCATGAGCCAGAGCCTGATCAGGAATCTCAGGACTAAAGGCTTCACCGCTCAACGCCTGTCCGCGCAGGCAACGCTGCCGCGCGACGGCTGGCTGTTGCAGGGCATATTTACCGAAGTCGATGAGGGCAACCGCATCAAACGAGCCGTAATCGGGTTTGGCCGCGGCGCGACCCGCATGAACGTTCAGGTCGGCGTCAGCAATCTGGCCAGCGCGCAGCCGCAAACGCCTTTTATCCTATTCGGCACCATCAAAGATCCCAAAAAAGTGCCCGGCGCTGCCGTCACCGCGAATCCTTATGTGGCCGCTGCCAGATTTGTCATGGAGAAAAACGCGACGGAAAAGGATATCGAAAAAACCGCCGAACAGATTGTCAACGAGATTCTGAAGCATACACAAAAATTTAAAGAACAGGCACGCCAATAGAATCAAATTATCAGTTGATCGCTGTTTATCGGCAGAGCATTTTATACATTTCCGAAAGCACAAGCTCAGCCGGTGAAGGCTGCAATAAGCCCGGGCAGGCCAAGGCTTATTGCAGGATCAGAATTAAAGCGATTTCAGATACTCGACCAGGTCTGCTTTCTCCTGATCGGTTAACCCCAGTTTTAAATGGTTGTTATAGTGATTCACCACGTCGAGCAGCGAGGCAAAGCGCCCGTCATGGTAAAAGCCGCCTTTGGTGTGGGTCCACAGGCCTTTCAAGGGCGCAGTGCGATAGCGCATGTCCGGCGACCGGTTGGCTTGAAAATCGTCGATGCCGATCTCTTCGGCAGTATGCATGTTCCATCCCGGCTCGCTATAAGTCGGCGGCACATGGCAGGTTGCGCATTGGCCTTTGTCTTCGAAAACCTGTTTGCCGCTGGCTGCAGCGGATGGATTGAAACTGCCTTGCGGCGCCTTTGGCGCGGGAATCGCCAGTTGATAGAAATGCAATGCCGGCAGTTTTGAACTGACGAGATCAGGCTCATTGCGCACATCATCGAAACCGGCTTTGGCCGCGATCGGGAATTGTGAGGCATCTTTCAGGCGCGGATCGAAGAAGGTGCCTTTTCCGTGCATTTCCAGCACGGCGACGAAGGCATTCCAGTACGGCACGGAACCCCAACCGGTCCAGGTGTGCAGATTAACGCCTGCCAGACCAAATGCGGGCGGAATGAGCGTAGCGGCCGACTTGCCATCCGGACGGAAAGCTTTGCCGTCGAGGACAAGCTCGGCATCAAACTTTCCGGCCCCCCAAGACGCCAGCACCTTGCGCACCGTTTCCTCGTCGACTTCGAGCAATGTTGTAAACGCGCTGAGGTCAGGAGCCAGACTGATTATCGCGCCGACATTGAGATCGCGATTGGCCCAGCCGTCGAGCCGATGACCAATCCCGGGCGCCAGTGAATTGTCCACTGTAGAATGACAGAGCGCGCATTGTATGCCGATTGAGCTCAGGTCATTTCCGGTAAAGAAGCCCTTGACGCCGATGACGGCATTGAGGCGCAGCAATTCAAGCGTACTTGCCGGATCATCGAGGTTTACGCGGCCCTGTTTTAGGCTGGATAGGATGTCGGCCGGAAGCGCATCCACATCGACCTTGAGGCCGACTCCCAGCGCAGCCTTCGGACTCACGCCCGGGCCTAGTCCGCCGAATCTGACGCCCTTGATTGCCCGGTGCAATTTCAGCGTATCGCCCCAGAAGGCCTCGTCGCCGAATGTATCGCGACGAAAAATCTCTCTGCCGTCATCCAGCATTTGCTGCGCTTGTTTATTAATTTGTTTATCGAGTTTGGTGAGCGTGCGATGATTGTCATCGGAAGAGGCCGTACCGGCTAATACGGAAACGGTCAATACGGGAATTGCCAACATGTATTTCCAATATTGTTTCATGAATAATCTCCATTTCTTAGTTGAGAAATTGGGATATAAACATCAGAGAAAAGAATACCACCCTCTATCCCATCAATCTGAATCCTAGGTTTACTCTTAAGAGCAGAGCGCTGTCTGTACGTTAGCGTACGTAAGAGGCTCTGCATGATGTTTATTTATTGCACGTCATAAGCCGGCGCTTTGTCTTTTAGTCCAATACTTCTGGAACTGCAATGCGGCATATGCGGCAACCGGCATTTTGTCCTGCCAGATACTTTTGATACGCCAACGCGGCCGCTAACACGGCTCTGCTCATGAAAGAAGAAGCATGAGATAAAGTTCCTGCAGCCTTCTTCGAAAGGAACTTTTGGTTCTGGCAGTGTTTCTAATTTTTTGAGTATGTTTTTTTGCTTAAAACCAAACCACTACAAGGTGACTACCAATGAAACATATCAATCAATTGATGGCTGCTTTTTTACTGTTATTTTCCTACAGCATGATGAGTTCCGCCGTCGAACCCACGAACAAACCCGAGTCCCAAGGCATGGGAAAGGGCATGGGCGGAATGGGGGGAGGCATGGGCGGCATGATGGGTGGAGGTATGGGCGGCATGATGGGCGGAGGCATGGGCGGCATGACCGAAGAACAAAGAGATCAGCATATCCGTTCTATGCAGGAGCATATGCTGCAGATGCATGAGCTCTCCGATCAAATTTTGAAAGAAAAGGATCCCGCCAAAAAAGAACAATTGAAAAAACAACAATTTGATCTGATAAAAGCCCATCATAATCAGATGATGGAACATCGTCAGCAATTGCGGCAAGAACATCAAAAAATGATGCAGCCGGAACCCAAAACCAAACAATAAGTTATCAGGCGGCTGGCATCAGCCGCCTGGCAATCAAGCCCTCGTCATTGCCTCAGATTTCTGAGCAGTTGCCATTAACTATTTCTGATTATCATCAGGTTGAGGTATCGTATCCTTCTTTTTAAGCCAAGGATTACCTGATGAACAACAATTACCCTGAGAAAACCTGCCATATTGACCGCCTCGTAACCCACCCCAAACTGGTTGCCGCCGCACTGAGCGGGCAAAAGACCCAACAGCGCCGTGATGGCATCTACGCTTATCCGGGGGAATCTTTTGAACTGGAAGGCACGACATTTACCGTTACGGCGGTGGAGCGCCAAAGCCTGGGCGATATGACTGATGCTGATGCGCAAGCCGAAGGCTATCCGAATCTTGACGCTTATAAAGACATAATCCTGAGAATGCACGCCGGCATGACCTGGAACAATGACAGTCTGGTCTGGGTCCATTCTTTTAAACGCAACGATTAGTCTACGTCGGCATTTTTCACATTTATGTGCAACTCCGGCAATAACCGAGTCGCCTAAATCTGCGCATCATCTTTATGGAGTTTGTCATACTAAATGTTTTTACATATGATTCATCCAGGTAATCTGAACGTTTACAACAAATGGACGGTCATTGTCTGGTTTATTCTGGGGCTGATATTTTCTCCCTTGTCCCGCTCGGCAGAAGGTACAACCGATCCCGTGCTGGTTGAAGTCATCAGTTCCCTGATGACTTCAAACCGGCATCCCTACCTGCTGCATAATGACATCTATGACCAGCATGAAGACATTCAGGCGCTGTACCAGTTGAATAACTATCAATTGATCTGGTTAAAGAACGGCGCTTTAGACAGCCAGGTGGATGATGTATTAGCGCTGTTGGCAAATGCAGAAGAAAACGGCCTGGATGCGCAGAATTATGATGCGGCTTATCTTGCCCAGAAATGGCTGCAGATCAAGGCCGGCCAGAATGCATCGCTACAGGCCCTGGCACTGTACGATACGGCGTTGAATATAGCACTGCTGCGTTATCTTTCTGACTTGCATTACGGTCAGGTCAAAACTCATAATGTGAAACTGGGCGCCGATATTATCCTGGAGCAGATCAGTCTTGCCGGCTTGATTGTGGAAGCCGCCGTTCAGAAAAAACCGTCCGAACTCGTTGCCAAGGTTGAGCCTGTCATGCCTGTCTACCGGCATTTAAAAGAAGCCTTGTCCAAATACCGGCAGCTCGCCCGGACACATGCTTTTCATCAGTTCACGTTTACGCAAATGTTAAGGCCGGGCCAACATGATTCGCAAATGGTATTTCTGCGCGAGCTGCTGACGGCTTTGGGCGACATGGCTGAGCCGGCGGAACCCCTCGACGCGAAAAGCGGCAAGCTTTATGATGACGCCCTGGCCGACGGCGTCAGGAATTTTCAACTGCGGCACGGGCTTGGCGGTGACGGCGTCATTGGCAAAAGCACAGTCGCCGCCCTCAATGTGCCCCTCGCTGACCGGGTCCGGCAAATTGAACTGTCCATGGAACGATTCCGCTGGCTGCCCAGATTGAAAGAAGGTTCGCTGATTATCGTCAATATTCCTGCTTTCCAGTTATGGGCTTATGAATCGATCGGCATGGAAACGGCGCCGCCTTTGAACATGAAAGTGATCGTCGGCAAATCGTTGGACAAGCAGACGCCTGTATTCATGGCCAACATGAAATTTCTTGAGTTCAGACCTTACTGGAACGTGCCGAGAAGCATCGTCAAGGAGGAATTGCTGCCTAAACTGCGCCTGAACTGGTCTTATCTTGCCAGCCAGAATATGGAACTGGTCAACGCCTTCGGTCCGAATGCAACCGTGATGGCAGTCAATGGCGAGACGATAAATCTTTTAAGTCAAGGCGCTTTAAAAGTCAGACAGCGTCCCGGCCGTTTGAATGCGCTGGGCAATGTGAAATTCATGTTTCCGAATGATTACAATGTGTACCTGCACGATACGCCTACCCAAAGGTTGTTCAATCGCGCAAGAAGAGACTTCAGTCATGGCTGCGTTCGGGTCGAAGACCCTGAAGCATTGGCCGAATTCGTGCTGAAATCCAAGGATGGCTGGGATCGTCAAAGAATCAGCAATGCCATGCGTCGGGACAATCCCAGATACGTCCCATTGGACAATCCCATCCCGGTCATTATTTTCTATGCCACGGCAATGGCTACTAATGATCAGGTGTTATTTTTCGAGGATATATACGGACTCGATAATCCGTTGATCCAGGCGCTAGCCAATCCGGTTCAAAAGAAAACAGCCGATACTGCCGTCCTCACTGAATAAAAAAACAGCCGCTTAAAATTTACCAGGTTCTGACCCGGCCCGTGTCGAGATGTACGAAGTTCGAACGCCGGTAATAACCGACCCCGCCGGCCTGCATGGCAATCGCGGCATTACGCAAATGCTTGGTATTAAACCCTTCAATACGAATGTCGATGGCTCTGCCCTGCATATGCAGACTGTGGGTGGCCACGCCGCTGCTCCGCTCCTGCAACAGCGCATTGGTATAAGGCGAGCGATAACCGGAAATAATGTGGAACGGTTTGTTTACGCCCAGCATGGTCCGTAGATTGTAAAGCTGATCCAGCAACGCCGTATCGATGTCGTAGACATCATCGGTTCTGTGATCCCTCAGCAGATAATTCACTTCCTGCAAGGCATCTGAAAGATACTGGCCTTGTTCAAAATAAGTTAATGCTAATCTTTCGCCGGTGTGGGTGTTTAAAAAAGCGAGGTTTCGGGCGGACTGAAAAAACTTTCTTGGTGAAGCCTCAACGAGACTGGGAAAACCTGCAACTAATGAGCCGCAGGCTAACATCTGTAAAAATCTTCGCCGATTAATTTGACTCTGAGATTTATCGATTGTTGACATATTTTTTACTGATTCCTCTTGCGCGGATCGATAACAACCATACAGACATAACACTGATCCGCTACCGATACTTTAAAAAAACCAAAATACCGGAGTTACGTCCAAAAAGCGGCTATTTTATTGTATTTGGCAGTTATCTGACAATTAAGCCACAAATTGAGCCACTGTTTTCGTATATTCAAAAAGTATAGTCTATTAAATATCAACAGGCTCGGAATTAAACCTGAAGCGTTTTCTTATTTTACTGACAAAGCTTCGCTTGCGTTAAATACTGATTCCAGTGCGCTGCCTGCCAAACCTTCAGGAAAGGCGCCGGCGACGGCGCCAGCCAGTAAAGCGTTATCGTACAGATTGTCATTAACACAGAGGCTGGAATATTTTTATAGCTGAACAATTTCAACGCCGTGCCAAATGATTTTTTTATTCTGGTATTGGATAAATCGACACTGTACAGTTCATCCAGCAACAGATGCACAATAAAGCCGATAGCTATGAACGAGCCGTTCAGCCAAGCGTGTAAGATATCCCACTCAAGGAAATAAAAACTGATACAGGTCATTAAACAGGCGAAAAACGCGGCGGCCAATAATGAATGAAACACGCCGCGGTGCTCGGTAAAACTGTTAAACAGGAAAAACAAGCCATAACGTATCCCCAGATAAGTGGCCACAACGCCCAGCAACAACTGCTGTTGAACATAGCTATCCTTGAATGCCATCCATACGCCGGACACGCCCAATAAGGCCAAAACATTGAACAACAGCTTGACCGGTTTGGAATTGCTGGCATCGATATCAGGCAGCATGCCGCCGACTATGCCTAAAAAAATAAGCCAGGGCGCATCGGCGCCATCAATCAGCTGCACATTAGCAGCAACCAGGGCGGCGCCACTGCTGGCAGCAGCGGCGATGAATACATGGGCTTTAAAATCCGCCATACTAAGCAATGATCTCCTGATTATCAGAACAAAAAGGCGCGTATGACATCATATATCTGTGTATATGGCAACTTGGCTCAACAATTATTCGTAACCCTGACTTTTTCGGAGCGCTTATGCCGGATCTGATTTCACTCCTGGAACATCCCGATACGACAATCGCCATTGTCGGCGCCACCGATAATCCCGCCAAATTCGGCAATATCATTTATAAAGATCTGAAGCGCAAGGGCTTCCGATTGTTTCCGGTCAACCCTAACAAGCAAGTGGTAGAGCGGGATTTGGTCTATCCGTCACTAGCCAAAATTCCCGAGAAACCGACAATCGTCGACTTTGTGGTCCCGCCAGAAGTCACCCTGGCTGTGTTAAAACAATGCCTTGATCTGGGTCTGATGAATGTCTGGCTGCAACCGGGTACAGCCAACCCGGCAGTCATGGATTTTTTACAACAAAACCGGTTTCACTATCTGGCGGCGTGCATCATGGTAGAAACCCGATTTATTTCAAGAAATAAAACTTGACAGAATGTTGTCAAAGTTATTTTTCCCACAGCTGAGGGTAGCGATTTTTTGCGGCCAATTATTTTACTTGTCAATCACTATTTAACTGACAAAATCATATCAAATGACAGTATTGACATTTTTATCTCATTGATAAATAAGAATAATGATTCAAATTTGGGATAATTGTTCAAAAGCTGAACAATCTGATAAAAAGACTTTAAAAGTGGCTAGTTAGCGAATTTATTTTCAAGTTACTCACAAAGTTATCCACAGAAAATGTGGATAACTTTATCAAACTTGATCTGCTTTTTTGTGCCTGAACGAGAGCAATATACAATGGCTCATAATGGATTCCGGGGAGTTAGCTGATAATCAGTTCCAACAGTGAACTTAATAACGCTTTACCGCGTTTTCTGGCGTTATGCACAAATTCAAAAAAGCCTAAATAAATGGG
>NZ_JAZHOC010000083.1:0-20657 GCF_036553575.1 Methylobacter sp. Wu1
TTGAAAAATGAACCCTCCCAATTGAGTATCAAACGCAAGCGGTTTCGAGCGGCATTAAATGATCAATTTAGGGAGCAGGTCATTTTTTCTTCTTGAGATTTATATGCGCTTGCCCTGCGCTGCCACTTCCAGTGGCAGCGGGTTCAAGATTTAAGGGCATTCACTGATCAGCTTCTGCTGAATGAGTGGGCATCCAGCTGCATGGCCCTGATAATGGTAGCCAGTTCATCGCGTTGCCGTTTCAAGGGCGCCAGCTCTGCTTCAAGGCTTTCTATGCTTTCAACGATGTCGCCTTTGGACTCGTTAATTTTTCTGAGCATTTGCAGACGGCTTTCAATCTGCCTTTTATGATCTTTGATCTGATGCATCAATGGCGTCAAGACACTGTTGCTCCAGACCGACGCGTCGGTATGCGCCTGGCCCAGAATGTTTCTGGCCTTGGCAATGAGCGTGTTGTAAAGCTTGTTGATGACAATGCTCTGTTCGGTCATGGTCGTTTTGGTGCTGGTGCGGAACGCTTCGCCCTCTTCAAAGATCTGTTCCAGTTCAAACTGATATTGCTTGATGGAGAACAGCTGCGGTTCGATCTCCTGAAAGCCGTATTCATCCTTGAATTTTTTATGGATGGCTTTCACCAGACGGCGCGTTTCATTGGTAATGTCCACGGAATCCTGCAACATATCGCGCAATTCATCGAACAGTTTCCGGATGTTTTGCTTCATGCCATAAGTTGTCAGGCTCTTGGACATGTCGTTCTTGGTCCTTTTAATGATGGCGTCGATTTTGTCCTTGCTGAATGAATCAACCAGCATCTTGGCCTGCACGCTGAAAACCCGGCGGCTGGCCTGAAAGTTCTCGATATTGGCCAGGTAAACGTTTTGCCTGTCCCGCGTTTCGGCCATCAGCTTGGCCGTCATATCCTGATTTTGAAAGTCAATTTTCTTGAATTCTTCAAGCTGGCTGACGGCGTTGTTATAGGCGGAGTTCGTCAGATTGGACGATTCGCTGATCAAAAAGCCCATGTCCCGGACAATCGTATCCATCAGGATGCTTTGCCGCTGTCTCAGGATATCGTTGGCAAGATAATTTTCCAATACGGTCAAACGGCTTTTCTCGAGCAATGCCTGATCATTCTTGACTTTAGCCAGCAGGGCTTGCTTGGCCGATACCGGGAAAATGGCAGCTTCATTTATTTTTAAAATAAATGCCGAGTTTTTTACTTGGGACTGAATGGACGCTTCATAGCCATTGTCGCCGGACAGATCATCCCACATGGCATCGATTTTATTCATGACCACGGCCAGGCCTTGTTTGCTGGAACCGCGCGTGTTGCTGCAAACATGGCTGCGCCACATTTCCATATCGCTTTTTGTGACGCCGGTGTCGGCGGCCAGCACGAAAACAATGGCCTGCGCGCTGGGCAGCATGCTCAGGGTTAATTCGGGCTCTGTTCCCAAGGCATTCAGGCCCGGCGTATCGAGAATCGCCAGCCCTTCTTTCAACAAGGGATGGGGAAAGCTGATCAAGGCATGGCGCCAGCAGGGTATTTCGACTTTTTCGGGGTTGATGATGCCTTGCTCCGCCGCTTCGCGCTCGTTCCATAGCCCCAGTTTGTCCGCAAGCTCGCGGTCCACCAGTTTAGTGGCGACCAGTTCCTTAAAAGCTTCCTGCATCTGGGTCGGCGAGTTGCAGTCCAGATCGATATGGTGCCAGCGTTCGGGTTTCTTTTTGAACTCGGCCAGAGAAATGTCTTCAAGCCGGCTTTCAATATTTAACAAGCGAATATAACTGCCGCCTTTTTCATCGTAAAACAGTTCCGTTGGCGACATGGTGGTGCGGCCAGGCGAAGACGGCAGTAATCTGAGCCCGGTCTCGGCAAAGAACAGCGAGTTGATCAATTCCGTTTTGCCGCGCGAAAATTCAGCAACAAAGGCCAGGGTAATGCGGTCAGACTCCAGGCCCGTCAGGATATTCAAAATAATATCCGTGCTATGGGCATCATTCATGCCATAGCGATTGCGCCACTGATGGTACATTTCTATAGCCTGTATCAGTTTTGCACGCCATTGCGAATATTCGTGCATTTGATCTTTAAATTCCAGATTACTCATGGCAAGCCTTTTGTTGCTAACGCGATTCTTCTTGTTATTGAAACATCAGATTAAAAATTAGGTTTTGACTAAGTGTAGTCGATATCTCGGGAACTGTTAGTCTTGGATGTCTTTTTTCTTTGGCAAATGCTTCATGAGTTAAATGCCGTAAAGCCGTTGATATTCTTTTATGGCATCGATCTGCTCGTAAACGGCATTGTCTGTTAAATATTCAATAATATGTTCCAGAGTGATGATCGATATAACAGGCATATTGAATTGTTCGCTGACTTCCTGAATAGCTGAAGTCTCGTTTTGCCCTTTTTCCTGTCTGTCCAGCGCGATCAATACGCCGGCCGGTGTTGCCTGGGCCTGCCTGATAATCTCCACGGATTCCCTGACCGAAGTGCCGGCCGTGATGACATCGTCAAGAATGAGGACCCGGCCTTGCAGCGGCGCGCCGACGAGCGTGCCGCCTTCGCCGTGATCCTTTGCTTCCTTGCGATTGAAAGCGAAAGGGATATCACCGCCGGTCAATGCGGCATAGGCTATAGAGGCCGCGCTGACCAAAGGGATGCCTTTATAAGCGGGACCGTAAAGAATATCCGGTTTAAGGCCGGATTGAAGCAAGGCCTGCGCGTAAAAATGGCCCAGCTTGCCCAGTTGGGCGCCGGTATTAAATAATCCGGTATTGAAAAAATAAGGGCTGATGCGGCCTGATTTCAATTGGAATTCGCCGAATCTGAGCACGCCGCAGTCCAGCGCATAGGAAATAAAGTCTTTTTGATAATCAAGCATATACTTTTACGGATTGAAGAGTTTGCGGTTTATTATTAAGCTCAGTTAAGGAACATATAATGTTGAGCCGTTACAGTGATTAAGTACGAAGTTAAACCATTAATTGTTTCCTGTTGCGGAACAGTGAGTGGTTTTATTATGGATTATAGAACAAAATTAATGTTGATTGCCTCAAACGGCCGCTAAAGAAAAGGCGATCGTGTCCGCGGCATGAACTGGACGCGCCGGCTGAACGAGACGAGCCGCTGAATTATCAATGCGGCAGTGAACAGAACTTTTCCAATACGCTGTCCAGAAAATTCCAGCCTTTTTCCGAACAATAATAATGGCCGTCGCGGCTGGCGATCAAATGCTGCTTCAGGCAGGACGACAAGGCGGGCTCAAGCGTATCAATGGCAAGACCGGTCGTTGCTTCGTAGCTCGCGGCAGAAAATCCTTGTTTAAGGCGCAAATGGTTCATGATGAATTCCAGAGGCAGATCCGCTCTGGCAATCGGGTCGGCGCCGCCGTTTTTATGGCTATCGCGCAGGTATTGCTCCGGGCTTTTCGGCTTGAACGTGCGCACGATCCGGTCCGGCAAAGCCAGCGATAGCTTGCCGTGGGCGCCGGCGCCTATGCCCAGATAATCGCCGAATTGCCAATAATTCAAATTATGCCGGCATTGAAAGCCCGGCCGGCTATAGGCAGAAATTTCATATTGCCGATAGCCATGATCGGCCAGGAGCGCCTGACAGACTTGTTGCGTGCTGAAGATAACGTCATCATCGGGCAGCCTGGGCGGAAATTTATGAAAATAAGTGTTAGGTTCCAGTGTTAACTGGTAGAAAGAAATATGCGTAGGATCCAGGCTTATGGCCGTTTCAATATCGGCTTTGCTGCTGTCGGTGCCGGCGTCAGGCAAGCCGAACATCAAATCCAGATTAAAGTTATCGAATCCGACCTGATGGGCGTATTCTGCCGCACGCATGGCTTCCTTGCCTGAATGAACCCGCCCCAGTTTTTGCAGCAGCGTGTCGTTAAAGCTCTGTATGCCGATCGACAGGCGATTGATGCCCAGAGACCTGAATTCGGCGAATTTATTGATTTCAAACGTGCCGGGGTTGGCTTCCAGGGTGATTTCAAGGTTATCGGCCAAGGCAACTTGCTGCCTTATGCCCGCCAATAAGCGATGGAAAGACTCCGGCGAAAACAGGCTCGGTGTGCCGCCGCCGATAAAAATGCTGCCGATAGGCCGGCTGATGCCGTATAACTGCAGATCCTGGGCCAGATCGCTCAACAGCGCATCGATATAGGCGGTTTCAGGCGTATCGGCTTTAATCGCGTGTGAATTAAAATCGCAATAGGGGCATTTTTTGATGCACCAGGGAATGTGAATGTATAAGCTGAGCGGTGGCAAGGCAATCGTTGAATTTGTTTAAAAAACAATTAGTTTACCATAATACGATGGTCGACGAGCGAGCCGGGATGTTATGACAGGAAAATTGGCTATTTATCCATCCGCGGCGCCGAAATAATGCACGTTTCTATCAAAATACAGGGAACTTTTATGATTTTTGACGGACCTACATGCTTCATACTCGGCAGCATGTTATTAACCGGACAGTTTAATTTTTAAATGCTGGAGTGATTGTTGTGGTTGTGGGTTTAATTCTTGGATTTCCTACTAAACTTGTACGCTTTGGCCATAATCTCGGTGGATTTTCTGTTCGAGCATTATTGGCAGATGTTTAACTACCTGAAACATAGAGTATATGCGACTTTTATTGGTTGAAGATGACGAAATATTGGGCGATGGCCTGACAGCCGGTTTAAAAATGGAAGGCTATGCCGTTGATTGGCTGACCAACGGCAAACATGCCGATGAGGCGCTGAAAGTCAATACGTACGAACTGATCGTGCTGGACCTGAATTTGCCTGATATGGATGGCCTGGAGATTTTGCGGGCCTTAAGAGGCCGTAAAGACGAAACGCCGGTGCTGGTTCTGACGGCTAAAGATACGATCCCTGACAGAATATTGGGTCTCGACAGCGGCGCCGATGATTTTGTGATCAAACCGTTCGATCTCAATGAAGTCTGCGCCCGCCTGAGAGCCCTTGCCAGACGCAATGAAGGCCGGGGCGCGCCCAAGATCGAGCATCGGGGCATTGTGCTGGACCCGGCATCGCATCTGGTCACTTATAATGACGAAAAGGTGGATCTATCGCAAAAGGAATTCGAGATACTGAGCTTCCTGATGGGCAATATAGGCAAGGTGGTATCCCGCGCCAGGCTCGAAGAAAGTCTGTATTCCTGGGATTCCGATATAGAGAGCAACACCGTCGAGGTTCACATTCACTACTTGAGAAAAAAACTAGGATCGTCGATTATCCGTACTGTCAGAGGGGTCGGCTACATTATTGACGTTGATGAAGATTAATGAGTTATTCGCTTCGAAAACTGCTGCTGTTCACGCTGCTTTCCACATTATTGCTGATTTGGGGCATTGCCGCTTATAAAGGCTATAAGGAAATCCGCAATGAAGTGGCAGAACTTTTTGATGCGGATCTGGCGCAATCCGCGCGCGCCTTGAATTCATTCGTCGGGCATCTGTTGTATGCCGGTTCGCTGTATGAGTTGTGGGATCTGGACAAGTCGGAAATGTTCGAGCCGACCAAAGTGTTCAATCACCGTTATGAACGGAAACTGGCTTTTCAGCTTATTTATAAGGACGAGGGTTTGATTCTTCGCTCCGAAAGCGCGCCGCCCCTGCCGTTATCGATCTCGCAGAATGGCTATAGCAAAACGCTCATTAATAATCACTTATGGCATGTTTTCAGTATTTCCGAAGAAAAAAGCGAATACATCATTCATGTCGGGCAGCGCGATGACATCCGCACTGAGCTGATGGATGACATTTCCAGACATCTGATCAAGCCGTTTCTGATCGGCCTGCCTTTTTTGGGGCTGGCTATCTGGCTTATCGTCGGGCGGGCCTTGAAGCCGTTTGGCCAATTGACGCAACAGCTGGCCAGACGCGAAGCCAGCTATTTAAAGCCTTTGTCGGTCAAGAAGCTGCCTATCGAAATCGTGCCCGTAGTTAACGAGCTGAATAACCTGTTCATGCAGCTTGAACGCGCTTTTGAGCATGAACGCCGCTTTACGGCCGATGCCTCCCATGAATTGAGAACGCCTTTGGCCGGCTTGTTGACCCAGGCGCAGGTGGCTCTGAAAACCGACGATGAGCTGACGCGCCGCCAGGCGCTAGGGCGCATAGAGCAGGGCGTGCACCGCATGACCGATATGGTGCAGCAGTTGCTGATATTCTCGCGCATTGAATCCGGCACCGAGTTTCTGTCCAAGGAAACGACCGTGCTCGGCTATGAAGTCGTGCAGACTGTCGCGGCCCTGGAGCCGGAAGCGCATAAAAAACGCATCCGCATGGAGTTTATCGAGGATAACGCCGTGCCGATCATCGGCAATCGACAGCTGATCAATATTCTGGTCAAGAACCTGATCGACAATGCCATCAAATATACGCCCGCAAACGGCCTGGTCAGAATCAGCATATCGGGGCAGGAAAGGCATTTGCTGTTGAGCGTCGAGGATTCCGGGCCCGGGATTGCGCCTGATCAGTATGAAGTCGCGCTAAAAAGGTTTCACCGTTGCATTGAAACGGCCAAGAGCGCCAAAGGCAGCGGCCTCGGCTTTTCCATTGCCCAGCGCATCGCCGTGATACATGGCGCCGAGCTGAGCCTGGGAGAATCCCAATTTGGCGGACTCAAGGTTACTGTGCTGTTTCCGCTGCCGCCAAAACCGGTTGAACGAAGAAAGCGAGCCAGGAAATTGGGTTTTTTCAATAACAGGAAAAGCCTGGGTTAAGGCATTGGGCGATCAATCGCCCAATGCCTTAATTTCAATAGGCGGCCAGATTGTCCGGTTCTTCGATGACCGGATTGATCAGCGTGCCGATGCCTTCGATTTCGATTCTGGCGGTCTGCCCCGGCTTCATGTAACCGCGCGGCTTCATCTTCACGCCGACGCCGCTGGGCGTGCCGGTGGCGATGATATCGCCGGGTTCCAGGGTCATGGCCTGGGACAGGTAAGCGACCATTTCGTAGCAGTTGAAAATCATATGCCGGGTATTGGAATCCTGCCGCAGCTCATCGTCGATCCAGGTTTTCAGGTTCAGATTATGGGGATCGGCAATTTCATCGGCAGTGACGATCCACGGTCCCAGAGGGCCGGCCGTATCGAACGATTTGCCCAGCGTCCAGGTCGGCGAGCGGATTTGCCAGTCGCGCACCGAGACGTCATTGGCGATCGTGAAGCCCGCGATAACCTGATGGGCCTTGTCGACGGGCACATGGCGGCAGCGCTTGCCGATGACCAAAGCCAGCTCGCCTTCATAATCGAGTTTGTCGGAGACCTTGGGACGGTAGATAGGCTCATTATGCGCAATCACGCAACTGCTCTGTTTCGTGAAAAACGTCGGATATTCCGGTTTCTCGAAGCCGGTTTCTTCGATATGATCGGCATAGTTCAGGCTGATCGCCAGATATTTGCCGGGCCGCGGTACCGGCGCCTGCAGCTTGACTTCACTCAGGGGAACCCGGTGACTGCCGCTGGCTATCAGCTGCTGCATGGCCGCCAGAGCGGCGGCGCCTGCCGCCAGAAATTCCATCATGGTTTTGGGTATGGCGTTGTCGCCGTGGCTGTCAACGACGGTCTGATCAATGACCGCGCCTACCCGGGTTACATTATTGTGAGTGAAAGTCGCCAGTTTCATCGGTATAGCTTTCCTGTATGATTTTGAGGGCCGCTATTGTATAACGAAGAGTTGGCGGCAAAAAAAAGATATAATCAAACATTTTAATGCACTGTTTCAAGAACATGACCCAAAACGGATTGGCCGGATCGGCCAAACAAGAGTGCCAATGACACAGATTCGACTGATAGCGCTGGATCTGGACGGCACGCTGATTGATTCCGCGCCTGACTTGTCCGATGCGATCAACAGGATGCTGGCTGAACTGGGCATGCGGCAACATCCGCAAGCCGCAGTCGAGCAATGGGTCGGCAATGGCGTGGTCATGCTGATAAAAAGAGCCCTGACCGGACAGCTGCAACCTTCGGCCGACCCCGAAAATCTGTCCGAGGCTCTGGATTTATTCGGCGATTTTTATGAGGCCCATGTTTATGAGCGCAGCGTCATTTATCCGGGCGTCATGGAAGGCCTGCAGCAATTGAAAGAAAAAGGTTTCAAACTGGCCTGCATTACTAATAAAATTAAACGTTTCACACAGCCGTTGATGGTAAAGACCGGCATGGCTGAGTATTTTGATTTCGTTACTTGCGGCGATTCGTTCGCAAGAATGAAACCGGACCCGTTGCCGTTGCTGAAGACAGCGGAACACTTTGGCATTGAGCCGGAGAAGGCCCTTATGGTCGGCGATTCGATCAACGACATGCGGGCAGCGCGGTCGGCGGGCTTCAAGACCGCCGCGGTGTCATACGGCTATGCCGGAAAATACAGTATCGAGGATTTGAACGCCGATTACCAGATCCAGACCATTGTCGAGCTTGTCGACTTGTTTTAAAGCGAACGCGCAGGGCGCAGTTGAAGACCAAAAATGACTCCAGAACAATTTAAACACTACACGCAGCAGGGCTACAACCGTATCCCCGTTAGCCGGGAGGTTCTGGCTGACTTGGATACACCCTTGAGTGCCTATCTGAAATTAGCCGATGGCCCTTATTCCTATCTATTCGAATCTGTGCACGGCGGCGAACAATGGGGTCGTTATTCGATCATAGGACTGCCCTGCAAAACCATCGTCAAAGTCACCGGCAACCGGATCACCCTGGAGAACAACGGCGAACTGCTGGAAACGCTGACGCATGAAAATCCGCTGGTCTGGATAGAGCAGTTCAAGGCGCGCTATAAAGTGCCCGATCTGGTTGAGCTGCCGCGCTTTAATGGCGGGCTGGTCGGCTATTTCGGCTACGAAACCATCGGCTATATCGAGCCGCGCCTGCGCAGATCGGCCAAACACGATCCGCTGGGCAATCCCGATATTTTGCTGATGGTATCGGAAGAAATGCTCGTGTTCGATAACCTGTCCGGCAAAATGCTGCTGCTGACGCATGCCAATCCCGAAGAGCCCGGTGCTTACGACCGCGCCGCGACTCGCCTGAACGATCTGGCCGTCAAGCTGCGCGAGCTGAAAGCCAAGCCGGAAAACCATAAAGCGCCCAGAAAAGTCGATGAGGCGGATTTCGTTTCCGGCTTTACGCAACAGGGCTTTGAAGACGCTGTCGTGAAAGCCAAGGAATACATCACCGACGGCGACATCATGCAGGTCGTGCTGTCGCAGCGCCTGTCCATACCTTACACGGCCTCGCCGCTGAATCTGTATCGGGCCCTGCGCTGCCTGAACCCTTCACCTTACATGTATTACCTGAATCTGGACGATTTCCATATCGTCGGCTCATCGCCGGAAATTCTGGTGCGGCTCGAAGACAACACCGTGACCGTGCGCCCGATCGCCGGCACGCGCCGGCGCGGCGCGACGGCGGAACAGGATCTGGCGCTGGAACAGGATCTGCTGGCCGATCCGAAGGAACTGGCCGAGCATTTGATGCTGATCGATCTGGGCCGCAACGACACCGGCCGCATCGCCGAAATCGGCAGCGTCAAACTGACCGACAAAATGATCGTCGAGCGCTACTCGCACGTCATGCATATCGTCTCCAACGTAACCGGACAACTGCAAGACGGCAAGAATGCCTTCGACGTGCTGGCGGCGACCTTTCCGGCCGGCACCGTCAGCGGCGCGCCGAAAATCCGCGCCATGGAAATCATTGATGAGCTGGAGCCGGTCAAGCGCGGCATCTATTCGGGCGCCGTCGGCTATATCGCCTGGTCCGGCAATCTCGACACCGCTATTGCAATCAGAACCGCTGTGATAAAAGATCAAACCTTGCACATACAAGCCGGCGCCGGCATCGTTTACGACTCCATACCCCGCAACGAGTGGGATGAAACCATGAACAAAGGCCGCGCCATCTTCCGCGCCGTCAGCATGGCCGAAGCCGGCCTGGAAGGAGAGCAATCATGAGCGTTGTAAAAGTGGTCATGGTCGATAACTACGACTCGTTCACCTACAATCTGGTGCAGTACTTCGGCGAACTCGGTGCCGATGTCACGGTCGTGCGCAACGACCAAGTGACCGTAGCCGATATCGAGAAAATGGCGCCCGACAAAATCGTGATTTCGCCGGGACCCTGCACGCCCAAAGAAGCCGGCGTCTCGGTCGAGGCCATCTTGAAGCTGGCCGGCAAATACCCGATCCTGGGCGTCTGCCTCGGCCATCAAAGCATCGGCTACGCGTTCGGCGGCAATATCATTCACGCCAAGAGCATCATGCACGGCAAGACCTCGCCGATTTATCATCACGATGTCGGCGTCTTCAAAGGGCTCAGCAACCCCTTTACGGCAACGCGCTATCACTCGCTGGTGATCGAGGAGGCCACCCTGCCCGACTGCCTGGAAATCACGGCCTGGACCCAGGACGAAGCCGGCAATATCGATGAAATCATGGGCGTTCGGCACAAGCAGTTCGATATCGAAGGCGTGCAGTTCCATCCCGAGTCGATCCTGACCGAGCACGGGCATGATATGCTGAGGAATTTTCTGGAGCGGTGATGGTTTGTTTTCATATCTCTATGTGAGCGTGTTGTAAATAGCTCCAAACGATGAGTACAACCGTATTTAAAGAAGCAGGTTACCGATTCTTTTTCTTTTCCAGAGAAGAACCGAGAAAGCATGTCCATATTGTTTCAGGCGATGGAGAGGCTAAATTTTGGTTGGAGCCGGAAATTGAATTGGCAAAGAACTATCATTATTCAAGGCAGCAGTTGAAAGAAATCGAATCACTTGTCGAAGGTCACTACAATGAACTCATTAACGCATGGCAACAACATTTCGGCAGTTGAAATTACCCATATTTCCAGCAACGGCATATGGATGCTCACGCATCATGAAGAATTATTCTTGCCTTATGATGATTTTCCCTGGTTTAAGGATCAAAACCTTAAGGCCATCCTCAATGTTGAGGAGCCCAGGCCCGGTCATTTTTACTGGCCGGATATCGATGTCGATTTAGATCTGGAAATCATCCGGCATCCGGAACGTTTTCCTTTGCAAGCAAAAAAACATAATGCAAATCCAGAAAGCCCTGCAGATACTGCTCGATAGACAAGACCTGAGCGCCGATCAGATGCGTGCCGTCATGCGTCTGATCATGAGCGGCGGCGCGACCGATGCGCAGATCGGCGGTTTCCTGATCGCCTTGCGCTGCAAAGGCGAAAGCGTCGATGAAATCGCGGCCGCGGCCGAAGTCATGCGTGAGCTGGCCGGCAAAGTGCATGTCAAAGGCGAATATCTGATCGACACCTGCGGCACGGGCGGCGACGGCGCCAACACCTTCAACATTTCCACGACCTGCGCGTTCGTGGTCGCGGCGGCCGGCGGGCGCGTGGCCAAGCACGGCAACCGCTCCGTCTCGAGCAGCTGCGGCAGCGCCGATGTGCTGGAAGCGGCCGGCGTCAATCTCGATCTGACGGCCGAACAGGTCGCCCGCTGCGTCAATGAGCTCGGCGTCGGCTTTCTGTTCGCGCCCAAGCATCACGGCGCCATGAAATACGCGATCGGCCCGCGCAGGGAAATGGGCGTCAGGACGCTGTTCAACCTGCTGGGTCCGCTGTCGAATCCGGCCGGCGCACCGAACCAGCTCATCGGCGTCTTCGGCAAGGACTGGCTGGAGCCTTTGGCGCAGGTCCTGAAAAAACTCGGCAGCCGGCATGTGCTGGTCGTCAATGCCGATGACGGGCTCGATGAAATCAGCATCGCTTCCGCTACCCGCGTTGCCGAACTGAAAGACGGCCAGGTCACGACCTACACTGTCGCACCAGAACAATTCGGCTTGCAGCGCGCCGATATCGCCGAGCTGGCCGTCGACGGCACGGCCTCCAGTCTGGCAATGGTCAAATCGGTGCTGGACAATAAGCCCGGCCCTGCCCGCGATATCGTGGCGCTGAATGCCGGCGCGGCTATTTATGCGGCCGATCTCGCCGATTCGCTGGCAGCCGGCGTGGAAAAAGCCCAGCAGGTCATTGCCAGCGGCGCGGCGCGCGCGAAATGGGATGCCCTGATTGCCTATTCAAAAACTTTAACTCACTGAAAAATCATGACCGATACGCCCGATATTCTGAAAAAAATCCTCGACAAAAAGCAGGAAGAAGTCGCTCATCGCAAACTGCGCATGTCCGTTGCCGACCTCGAAGACATCGGCGCCGGCATGGAAAGGCCGCGCGGATTCTATAATGCCCTGCAGAGCCGGGTGCTGGCCAAAAAGCCGGCCATTATCGCCGAGATCAAGAAAGCCTCGCCCAGCAAGGGCGTGATCCGCGAGGATTTCCAGCCGGTTGCGATCGGCCAGGATTACGCCATGAACGGCGCGGCCTGCCTGTCGGTGCTGACCGATAAAGAGTTCTTCCAGGGCTCGGAAGTGTACCTGCAAATGGTCAGGGAGCGCTGCCCGCTGCCCGTGCTCAGAAAGGACTTCATGATCGATCCGTATCAGGTCTATGAAGCGCGCGCCTTGGGCGCGGACTGCATTCTGCTGATCGTGGCGGCGCTGGCCGACAGCCAGATGCAGGAATTGTCCGATGTGGCCAAAAAGCTGGGCATGGATGTGCTGGTCGAAGTGCATGATGCGGCCGAAATGGCGCGCGCGTTGCAACTCGATACCAAGCTGATCGGCATCAACAACCGCAATCTGCGCACGTTCGAGACCACGCTGCAAACGACCCTGGACTTGAAAGCCCTGGTGCCGGCGGACCGCATGATCATTACCGAGAGCGGCATCCATACGCAGGACGATGTGCGCCTGATGCTCGATAACGAGGTTTATACTTTCCTGGTCGGCGAGGCGTTTATGCGCGCCGAAAGCCCCGGCCAGAAAATGCGCGAGCTGTTTTCTTTATAATCCTGAAGCCGCGCTCCGGCGCCGGATCTTATGGTTTATGTCATTTACAGCATGGAACGGCCTGGCGCTGCTTCATGCTGTCTCGGTTGAATAATTGCATGCAGGTATAAGTTGATCGTTTCCGATTTTGTTTTGCGCGACTGGGGCGCCTGGGCGCCGGGGGTGAGCAGTTCCGATGACTGGCAGGCATGGAGTGCGGGACAGAAATCGATGTCGGCGGAATTGCCCGGAGCGCCGGCCTCGGTGCCGAAAATGCTGCAGCGCCGGCTGAACCTGCTGGCGAAAGCCGTGTTTCATGCCGCCGACCACTGCATCAGGGCCGGTGAGCAGGTGCCGACGGTATTCAGCTCCACGCACGGCGAAATCGGCAAATCGTTCCAGATGCTCAAGACCATAGAAGCGGGCGAGGAACTGTCGCCGACAGCCTTCAGCCTGTCCGTCCATAACGCCATTTCGGGGCTGTTTTCGATCGTTTACGACAATCAGCAGGAAAGCACGGTTATCGCGCCGGGCATGGAAGGCATTGCCGCGGCTTTTATCGAGGCAGCCGGCATGCTGAGCGAGGGCAGGGACGAGGTTTTGCTGGTTTTGTACGATGAGCCGCTGCCCGATTTTTTCCCGTGTGAACCGTTCAAGCTGAACATCGATATGCCTTGCGCGCTGGCCTTGAAAATCGCGGCGGCAGGGCCTGGCCTGGCGATGCGGTTCTGTCGGTCGCCCGAAGTGCGCGACGATGGCGAACAGCCGGTGCAGTTGCTGGCGTTTGCGAAGTTTCTGGCCTCCGGTCAGAAGTCGCTGACTCTGGGAAACCAGAAACATAGTTGGAGCTGGCATAAGCGATGACGGCAAAAATCCGGTACGGCTGGCGTCTGTTCGCCACGGGCTTCAGTTTTTTCAGTTTCGGTCTGGGCGGCTTGCTGTTATGGCTGCTGGTGTTTCCGCTGCTGTCGGTGCTGCCGGGCGCGCGCCGGCAGAAAATCAGCCGCGGACAGCGCGTGGTGCATTACAGCTTTTACGCCTTCATCGGCCTGATGCATCGCTTGGGGATCATGACCTACGACATCGTCGGCCTGGAGAAACTGAACCGGCCGGGACAGCTGATCATCGCCAACCATCCGACCCTGGTCGATATCGTATTCCTGATCAGCCGGATCAAAGAGGCCAGCTGCATCGTCAAAGGTTCGTTATGGCGCAACCCGTTCATGCGCGGGCCTATCGTCAATGCCGGCTATATCAGCAACAGCGAGCCTGAAAGCATGATCGCCGAATGCGTCGACTGGCTGAAGGCGGGCGGATCGATGATCATTTTCCCGGAAGGCACGCGCTCAGTGCCGGGCAAACCCTACCGGTTCCAGCGCGGCGCGGCCGCTATCGCGATACAGGCCGGAAAGATCGTCACGCCGGTAACGATTTCGTGTTATCCCAGCACGCTGACCAAGGCCGAGTCTTGGTACCGGATTCCCTACCGGCGCTTTCATCTGGCCATGCATGTCGGCGACGATATCGCGCTGGACGAATTTACCGGCGCGGGTTCGAAATCCATCGCCGTGCGCCGGTTGAACCACTATTTGCAAGACTATTTTACGCAACAGAGAGAAGTCTATAAGTACTATGGAAAATGAACTAAAACAGTTGATCATCGATGCGCTGGATCTGGAAGATATCGGCATCGACGACATCGACAGTCATGAACCGCTGTTTAACGACGGCTTGGGTCTGGATTCAATCGACGCCCTGGAATTGGGCCTGGCGATCCGCAAGAAGTATGATGTAAAAATCGATGCCGAAAAAGACGATGTCGCGAAGATTTTTTCTTCGGTTTCGGCGCTGGCAGACTATATTGAATCGGTGCGCCGTTGAGGGTGTTATGAATTCACAAGAAGAAATTTTATCGGCTATCAAATCCATCATGGTCGAGCTGTTTGAAATTGACGAAGACAGCATTACCCTGGAAGCCCGGTTATACGAAGACCTTGATTTCGACAGCATCGATGCCGTCGACATGATCGTCAAACTGAAAGAAATGACCGGCAAATCCGTCAAGCCGGAAGACTTCAAATCGGCGCGCACGATCGGCGACGTGGTCGAGGCCGTCCATAGACTGGTGCAGGATTGATGCGGGTTGCGCTAAACAGCCTGATCGGCTTGCTGACGCTCGCCTATCCGTTCGCTGTTTATTTCGGCATGCACTACGTCGAACCGAGGATCATCGCCGGCTTTCTGCTGGCTCTGCTGGTTCTGCGCCTGGCCGGCAGCGCCGGCGGACAATGGCTGCGGCCGCTACTGATAGCCGGCATGCTCTATTGCGGCTTCGCGATCTGGGCCAACAATCTTATTGCCCTGCGCTTTTACCCGGCTTTGGTCAGTGCCGGCATGCTGCTGATTTTTGCCTGGAGCCTGCGATCGCCGCAGCCCCTGATCGAACGCCTGGCGCGGCTGCAGCATCCCGACCTGCCGCCCGAAGGCGTCGTTTATACGCGCCGGGTCACGCAAGTCTGGTGCGTGTTTTTTCTCATGAACGGCCTGATCGCGCTGGCGACGGCCTTGTGGGGCAGTTTCGAGCAGTGGAGCCTGTATAACGGTTTGATCTCTTATCTGCTGATGGGCGCTTTGTTCGGCGGCGAGTATATCGTCAGGCTGCGGACTCAAAAACATGCCCGATAGATTCATCACGCTGTCCGAGTGCCTGACGGCAAAAAGGCCGGCTGATGCGCCGGTTGCCTGGCATGGCGGGCGTTACTACCACACCCGCGAGTTTCAGGCGGCTGTCTGCCGATGGACGGACAAACTGCGGGCGCAGCCGGAACGGCGCTATGCTTTATATACCGAGGACGCCTATCCTTTCGCCGTGCTGTTGTTCGCGCTGCTCTATGCCGATAAGGAAGTCTGGATACCCGGCAATAACCGCCCCGGTACGGCAGGGCAGCTTAAGGAGCAGGGCTGCCGGTTGCTCGGCGACTGGCATGAAGAGGCGGTTACGGACTATTTGCTGAACGCCGCGCCATGCCCGGACCGGCGATTGGCGCCGCTCGATCCCTCGAGCGCGCAACTGGTCATGTTCACCTCGGGCTCTACGGGCGAGGCCAAGCCGGTCCCTAAGCGATTGATACAGCTCCAGCGCGAAGCCGAAACGCTGGAAAAGCAGTGGGGCGGGCAGCTGGCCGATGCGGTAGCTCTTGCGACGGTCAGCCATCAGCATATTTACGGTTTATTGTTCCGCATCTTGTGGCCTTTGTCGGCAGGCCGCTGTTTCCACAGCCGCATCTATTTCAATGCCGAAGCCATAGCTCACTACGGCAAGAGCCGGCCCGTTTACTGGATTGCCAGCCCGGCGCACCTGAAACGGCTGGACCAGCCGCTGATGGCGGATTTTACGGCTATCTTTAGCTCCGGCGGTCCGCTGTCGCATGAGGCGGCCATGCAGGTTTTGGCCTGCTGCGGGCAGTCCGCGATTGAAATCTTCGGCAGCACGGAAAGCGGCGGCATTGCCTGGCGCCGGCAGGGGCCTGAGCCGGTGACGTCCTGGACGCTGTTCGACGGGATGGTGTTGAGCCATGAGCAGGCGCGCTGGCGGCTGCAATCGCCTTATTTATTGGACGGCGAGCGGCTGGAGCTGGCCGACCGGATCGAACCGCTCGATGACGGCCGCTTCCTGCTGACAGGCCGCCTGGACCGCATCGTCAAGGTCGAGGAAAAACGCCTGTCCCTGAGTGAAATGGAGCAGCGCCTGGCAGAGCTGCCCTGGATAGCTGAAGCGGTTACATTGATGATCGCGAAAAGCCGCGACACCATCGGCGCAGGCATTGTGCTGAACCGGGACGGCAGGCAACTGCTGGCAGAGCAGGGCAGATCCGGCCTGATCCGGCAGCTGCGCGAGGCGCTGCATCACTGGTTCGATGCTGTCGTCCTGCCGAGGAAATGGCTGGTCCTGGACGGCATTCCGTTGACAACCCAGGGCAAAACCGACACGCGCCTGCTGAATGAACTGCTGGCGTCAAGCAGCCGCAAGCTGCCCCAGGTGCTGGGCCTGAACCTGGCGCCCGAGCGCGTCGAACTGAAACTGCTGATCCCGCCCGAGCTGGTTTATTTTAAAGATCACTTCCGGAATTTCCCGATCCTGCCGGGCGTTGTGCAGATCGCCTGGGCCGAGCATTACGGCAAGCTGTTCTTTGATATCGGCCAGCCGTTCTCGCATATGGACGTCATCAAATTCATCAGGCTCATCGAGCCCGGCAATGCGCTGACCTTGTCGCTGGAATGGAACGCCCAGACCGGCAAACTGTATTTCACGATGAGCTCGAAGCAGGGGGCGCACAGCTCCGGGCGCCTGGTCTATGGGAAAACGGCATGAAAACCTGCGTCATCGTGCCGGTTTATAACCATGAAGAGGCTATTCCTCAGGTCGTGGAGAGATTGAAGAAGCAGGACCTGTTCTGCCTGCTGGTCAACGACGGCAGCTCGGAGGCCTGCTCAAACGTATTGGCCGCGATTGCCGAACGGGAAGCCGGCTGGCTGGCTCTGATCGACCGGCCTGAAAACGGCGGCAAGGGCGCGGCCGTGATCGACGGTTTCAACGAAGCCATCAGGCTGGGCTTTACCCATGCGCTGCAGATCGATGCCGACGGGCAGCATGACATCGACGATATTCCCGCATTCCTGGCGGCGAGCCGGCGCAAACTGGATGCCATGATTTTGGGCCGGCCCGTGTTCGACGATTCCGCGCCCAAAAGCCGGCGTTACGGCCGGCAATTCACGAACCTGTGGATAGCGACCAACACGCTGTCTCTGGCGATCGCCGACGGCATGTGCGGTTTCCGCCTGTATCCCCTGGCGGCCGTGGAGCGGTTGATCAGGAACACGCGCATCGGCCGGCGCATGAACTTCGATATTGACATCGTCGTGCGCCTGTACTGGCAGGGCACGGATGCCGTCAACGTACCCACGCGCGTGCGCTATCCTTACGACGGCGTCTCGCACTTCAAGCTATGGCGCGACAATGCCATGATCTCGGTCATCCATGCCCGGCTGTTTTTAGGCATGCTGGTGCGTTTTCCGCAATTACTGATCAGGCATTGGCGATGAAGCAGACCAGGCACTGGGCCGAGATGCAGGAAAGCGGCATCGTCTGGGGCATGCGCCTGCTGCTGAAAATCTACCTGCTGTGCGGCCGCCGTATTCTTCAGGTGTTTCTGTATCCGGTCGTGAGCTATTACTGGCTGGTCAACAAGCGGGGACGGCGAGCCAGCCGAGATTACCTGGATCGCGTGGCAGGCTTTTCGCCGTCATTGAAGCCGGGCGGCAGTTACCGGCATTTCATCTGTTTCGCCAATGCCCTGATCGACAAACTGGCGGTCTGGTCCGGCGCTGTGTCACGCGCCGATGTCGAGTACCATGGCCGCGATGCCATGATGGCCCAGATCGCCAGCAGGCGCGGCGCAGTGCTGCTGGGATCGCACCTGGGCAACCTGGACGTCTGCCGCGTGCTCGCCCATCTGGACAAGGACATCCGCATCAACGTGCTCGTGCACACCAAGCACGCCGAGAAATTCAACCGGCTGCTCAGCCAGTACAACGAAGCCAGCAGCATGAACCTGATACAGGTCACCGAAATCACGGCGGCCACGTCGATACTGCTGAACGACAAGATCGACAACGGCGAACTGGTCATCATCACTGCCGACAGAACGCCGGTCAGCGAGCAGCCGCGCGTTCTCAAGGCTCGATTTCTGGGCGAAGAGGCGCCGTTCCCGCAGGGCCCGTTCATCCTGGCCGCCTTGCTCAAATGCCCCGTCTATACATTGTTCTGCCTGAAGCAGCGGGGCAGGCACGTAATTTATTTCGACCATTTCAGCGACGGGCTTAAGTTTCCGCGTAAAACGCGCGAACAGGCCATGCAGGTCGAGATCCAGCGCTATGCCGAACGCCTGCAGGATTATTGCCTGAAAGAGCCTCTGCAGTGGTTCAATTTCTTCAATTTCTGGCACGGATGATTGCCCGAATATTTGATCTGACTATGAATAAAAACAGAATTGATGTAAGTGCGAATTCATTCGCACTCAACGATGCCTTATGAATAATCAATCACCGCTAAAAGATAAAGTCATTTTCGACGGCCAGCCGCTGACGATCGAAGACGTGTGCCGGCTCGCCAGCCGGCAGGCCGTCTGCGAGTTAAGCAAAGACGGCCGTTTCATAGCGCGCATCGACAAAGGCGCACAATTCATCGATACCTTGTTAAAGGAAGAGGGCTTTGTTTACGGCGTTACGACCGGCTACGGCGATTCCTGCACAGTAGCCGTGCCGCTGCATCTGGTCGAAGCATTGCCCCGGCATCTCTACACCTTCCACGGCTGCGGCCTGGGGAGCCATTTCGACGCCGAGCAGACGCGGGCCATTCTGGCCGCGCGCCTGAACAGTCTCGCGCAGGGCTTCTCGGGCGTGCGCTACCGATTGCTGCAGCAACTGGCTGCGCTGCTGAAGCACGATATCTTGCCGTTGATTCCGCAGGAAGGCTCGGTCGGTGCCAGCGGCGACTTGACGCCGCTGTCCTATGTCGCGGCCGTGCTGGCCGGCGAGCGGGATGTCCTGTATCAGGACCAGCGCCAGCCCGCGCAGGCCGTTCTGGCGAGGCTCGATATCGAACCTTTGACCCTGAAGCCGAAGGAAGGCCTCGCGATCATGAACGGCACGGCCGCCATGACCGGGCTCGCCTGTTTGGCGTATCAACGCGCCGAATACCTGTCGCAGCTGGCTACGCGCATCACCAGCCTGGCTTCAGTCGCCCTGAAAGGCAATGCTTACCACTTCGACGAACAGCTGTTTTCGGTCAAGCCGCATCCAGGCCAAAACCGCGCCGCCGGGCGCCTGCGCGCCGATCTGCAACTGTCGACCGGCGCGCCCCGGCACGACACGCGCCTGCAGGACCGCTATTCGCTGCGTTGCGCGCCGCATGTGATCGGTGTGTTGGAAGATTCACTGCCCTGGCTGCGCCAGTTCATCGAAAACGAATTGAACAGCGCCAATGACAACCCGATCATCGACGCTGAAGGCGAGCGCGTGCTGCACGGCGGCCATTTTTACGGCGGCCATATCGCCTTTGCCATGGATTCGCTGAAGACGGCCGTGGCCAATCTGGCCGACCTGATGGACCGGCAGATGGCGCAGCTGATGGACCCCAAATTCAATCACGGCCTGCCGGCCAACCTGTCCGGGGCCGATGCCGGACAGGCCATGATCAACCACGGCTTCAAGGCCGTGCAGATAGGCGTTTCGGCCTGGACCGCCGAGGCGCTGAAGCTGACCATGCCGGCCAGCGTGTTCTCGCGCTCGACCGAATGCCACAACCAGGACAAGGTCAGCATGGGCACGATCGCGGCCCGCGACTGCCTGCGCGTGCTGGAACTCACCGAGCAGGTCGCTGCGGCCATGCTCCTGGCCGCCGTCCAGGGCGTGGAACTGCGCGGCAGCAGGGAGGCGTTAAGCCCTGCTCTGAAAAACACTTGTGCGCAGGTGCGCGAGCAGGCGGCGTTTTTAAGTGAGGACCGGGCCATGGAACAGGAGTTGCGGCTCTGCATCGGGCTGATTCACAATCGGCATTGGGCGCTTTACGAGTAAACCTCATCATCGTTCCCACGCTCCGGCGCTCATCGTTATACACAAGTCCACGAAAGACTATAGTATAACTAAAGAGACTCTTTGGAGAACGGCTATGAACGATTGGGCACACGAAGAAGTCAAGTC
>NZ_JAZHOC010000050.1:0-128853 GCF_036553575.1 Methylobacter sp. Wu1
TTTGGTAAACCGTATGGCTGCCGTATCTATAGTCCATTGCCACCTCCTTGGCCAGATTATCGCAGCTAAAGCTGACCGGCTAAAGCCGGTGGTTTAAACCTTATGATGGAAAATTAATCATGGATGCGTTGTTTTATACCTTGCCTAAATCTCTGCAAGATCGCATCTTGCCGCCTGCCAAAAAGTTTAAATTGTCGCCTGCTGCCCAGGCAAAAAAGGTGGCCATGGAAGCGACCATAGAACCGAAAAAATACGTAAGCAGGGTTGCAAGCTTGGGTGTAGGCGTGAGCGGGGACGTAGGAGCCGCGCGCGCAAGCGCCCAAGCCGTCCCCCCCTTTACTAACAGGGGGGGAAAGTCGAGCGCTAACGGGCCGATGAATCTACCCAGTTGGGAAGCCAAAGAATATTTAAAAATTGTTTCTTTGGGTGCTAAAGGCAAATTTCAGAAAGTGGCAATTCCGTTGCCGGATAAATCTAAAAATGTCCGTCATTCCTTTGTCGATTGGGTGAACTTTACGTTCAAGGTGGGCAATTTCCCCTTGTCATTGCCTTCCGGCCATCCTGCTATTACAGATAAAGACTATGTGGAGGCTTTATCGGTTCATCTATTCAATATCTTTGGCTATGGCGTAACCGGCCAGCGTGAATCGGGCATGAACTTCTATAAAAGCTCTTTTGATCTCGGCTATCACGGCTGGGGGCTGGTCTGCATTGGCGGCCAACAGGATACCGTTCTAGTGACTGTGAAAGGTCAGGGGCTTATGTCGGCTTCACCGGGCTGGGAATACCGCCTCTATCAATTCCTGCTCTCTGTAAAGGATGCCAAGCTTACCCGCGTCGATCTGGCATCAGACAACTTCCATAGTAAAACCTCAATGGATGATTATCTGGCTATGTACCATGCGGGTCTTTTTGTTAATCGGGGCAGGGCGCCGAATATTGAACAGGTTGGTAATTGGATTAAGCCGACTGGCAAGGGACGCACGCTTTATATCGGCAATCGTAAAAGTGGCAAATTGTTAAGAATCTATGAAAAAGGTCTTCAACTGGCTAACGGTTTTCATGAAAAGTATCCCAACTGGATCAGAGTTGAACTCGAACTTAAAAATGATGATCGGTTGATCCCATTTGACTGCCTTTTAAGGCCCGGCCAGTACTTGGCCGGCGCATATCCGGCCTTGGCCAATATGCACAAAATTCAAACTCGAATTGATACGTTCAAAAAGACCATTGAAAGCACTTTTGAACGGGCCGTTGAAGTGACTCGGCACCAATTCGGCAAATATATCTACACGATCTGTGAAATCTTGGGGGCCGAAGAAGCCATCAAGGTATTAACTGAGGGCAAGCAGGAACTACCAAAGCGGCTCAATTTCGACACCTTCGCGCAATATGCCGAAAGTGACTACATCCATTCTTTACCTACAAAAACCTATGAATCGGGAGTTATACCGTTATGAAAATGAAAGTGATTGGTTGGAAACATAGCAAGGGCGAGTTTAACGGCAATGCCTATGACTATGTAACGATTTACACGATTGCTCGCCTTGAGCAAAAAGACAGTCAGCGAGGATCGGCGGGCATTGAGATGCGTGGTGAATCTCAGCTTGTAGAAAAGCTGAAAAAAATTGATTTCGGTACCGAAGTCGTCTGCGACGTTGAAACCGAAACCAGGGCAACAGGAAAAGGCCAATTTGCTGAAATGGTTGTTAATGTTTCGCCTGTTGCTGCTGTAGCTTCTGCGATGGCCGCAAAAGCTTAAAACGAATTTCCCGCCGTTGGGAAATACTGGCCGTTAGGCTATTTTGCCCGAAAGGGTCTTTAAACATTGAGTGATATTAAGATGAGAAAATTTTTCAAAAAATCTGCTGCTGTTTTAACTGGTTCATTGGCCGGTGTTGGTGCCGCTTCGGCTGCGGTTCCTGCTGAAGTGACCAGCGCCTTGACTGATGCTTCCTCTGATGGTGTATCAGTGGCTGGTACTGTGTTGGGTGTCATCGTGGCAATTGTTGCCTTTAAATATATTCGTCGCGCTCTTTAATCCTGCAACGGGGAAGGGGGCTTAGGCCCCCTTTTTTAATCATGCCTAATCTATTTGATGGATATTGTTATGCGTCTCTTACAGAAGCGGCTAACGCCGAAATATCGCGGCCAGCTTCTGCTGACCTTACTGGTAGTGCTGTGCCTGTCAGTTTCAGTTCTGTTGGTGGTGATGCCGGAACTCTTACCTTTAATGCTTCTGATGGGACTAGCTTTTCATTGTTACGTGTCTATCCGTCATGCGCTCAGGTAGGTTATCAACATAATTTAACCGGCCTTTCATTGGTTGATGTTGAGTACTCAAGTTGGATGGTGGTTGCTGTTTGGGCCTCTGTTTGGGCTTTGAAGGTTCTTTGGAAGAAAGCGCTATGATTTCTGATGTTTATATTATTCAGGTTGCCATTGCTATCATGGGGGCGGGATGGATTATCTTTTCCGACTGATAGCGTTATTGTTGCTGTTTTTTTCTGTCTCTGTTTTTGCTGGCGATCATTGGTTTGAAAATGATGGTGCGGCTTATAGCGCGTGTGTTTCTGGCGGTAACGAGTGTTCACAAACTCAAATTGTTAACAATGCAGCTTGGACTCAGTGTTATCAAAATCAGGCGACAAAGCGCACCCAGCGATCTTTTAACAGTCAAACATCCTCGTATCAGGCGACGGGTGAATATTATTACTACTGTGCTTATTTACAGGCCTGTCAGTCAGGTCAGGTCAGAGATGAGTCAACGGGGCAATGCATTACACCTGTTCCTCAATGTGATTCATCAAAAAATGAAACTTACCGATCTGATTTAGGTGCTTGCGGTTGTGCGGTTGGGGAATTGCGCAATAGTGGCGGTGTTTGCATGGTTCCGGTTTGTAATGAGCCTCTTTTAGTTAATGAAAGTTCTGATGGTGAATCGTTTTCTTGTGTCGCTGATTGTCAGTGGCCTGAAACTGATAATGGTTTTGGCTCCTGTGAGGTTAAGGAATGTACCTCGACTCAATATCGTGATGTTTCTACCGGTAACTGCGAGGACACGCCGCAATGCGCTGCTAGTGAGACATGGAGTCCGTCACAGAGCCAGTGCATACTGAATCAGTTAAACTGTCCGGGTCATTCTCATGCAAACTATGCGAACGATGCTTGTTTGCCTGATGCGCCTATAGCCTGTCCGGAGGGTCAGCATGATGATGGCACTTATACCTGTGTGGCTGATGATGCTAAAGGTTGTGCTGCTGGAACCCAGCGAGGATTCATTGAGGGGCAATTACAATGTATCCCTAAGCACAATATTGATTTAGAGCAAAAGGAATCGGATGACAAACAAAAGGCCGCTAACGATGCGGCTGCCGCTGCTAAAGCCGCTGCCGATGCCGCTAAAATTGCTGCTGATGCTGCCGCCGCTAATCCCAATGATCCGGCATTACAGCAGGCCGCCCAAGCTGCTGCCGCCGCTGCTGCTGATGCTGCTGCTAAAGCCGCTCAAACTGCTCATGATGCTGCTATGAGGGAAACTAGCGATGCAACAGCTAAAACGCTTGATGATATAAATCAAAAGGTCGAAGAATTTACTGATCCTGAACCGGTGAATGATTTGATAAAAAAAGAAGAGGGCAAAAAACTGCCTAATACTGAAGTGCCTGTTACCAATACGCCTATAGCCGGATTCTCTGGTGGCGGTTCTTGCCTTGCTGATCGGACATTAAGCGTTATGGGCAATTCCTATACTTTGTCTATGGCTCCAGTCTGTGACTTTGCATCGCACATCAGGCCGGTTATTTTGAGTATTGCCGGTGTACTTTCAGTGGCTATCATTGCGACGGTGATTTGATATGGGTTTATTGGGTCAATTGCTTTTAGGCATATCGGGTTCTATCGCTCTGCGTGTTTTGGCTGCACTGGGTATCACGTTCGCGACTTATGGTGGTGTTCAATATGCGTTCGATGTGGCAATAGGGGCCATGCAAACCAGCTATAACAGTATTGAATCGGATATGCTTGCCTTGCTTAATATGGCCGGTTTTGGTGAGGCGTTCGGCATTATCATGGGCGCTTATGCAACCAAGGCGGCATTGAAAGCGCTTAATGTTTTTGCCATGAGGGTCTAATGATTACGTTAATCACTGGCACGCCAGGCGCTGGTAAGTCTGCGTGGACGGTTCAAGAATTGTTACGGCTGCCAGATATCAGGCCGGTTTTCGTGCATGGTATACCGGAATTAAAACTGCCCCATACGCCGATTTATTGCCGCTCTGAATTGTGTGATCTGTGCCGTTCTAACATCGAATTAGAACAATTTATGCAGTCTGAACAACATAAAACCGGTACTGATGATAATGTAGTGTCTATTTTTCCTCAATTCCGGTTCGTTGAAGAGTGGCCGGATTGGGCACCTAAGGGCGCCTTGATAGTTATAGATGAGGTTCAAAGGATTTGGCGTCCGGCCAATTCTGCCGCCAAACTGCCGAATGATATAGCGCGTCTTGAAACGCATAGGCATTATGGTTTGGATTTCTGGCTTATATCTCAGGGGCCGCATTTATTCCATTCCAATATTCGCCGCTTGATTGGTCGGCATGTGCATTTGCTTTCTTCGTGGAAGGGAAGGGAGCAATACGAATTTCCACAATGCCGGGAAAACCTTGATACCTTGCCTTCCGCCAATGCGAGGCCATATAAGCTACCTAAAAAGGTCTTTGGTCTTTATAAATCTGCTGAGATTCATACCAAGCAAAAGCACCGGCTGCCGTTGGCTGTCTATGCGTTTGCGTTGGCCGTCTTGGTTGTCTTGGTTTTGGGTTATAAAACCTATGTTCGAATATCAAGTCAAACTCAGGGAGTTAAGGAAACCATCAAGCCAATTGAAAATAGTTCTAAGGCGATCGGGCCGGATGGTTCTGGCACTGTCGCTAATGTGCCAATCAATTCGGCCAAGAAAATCTATCCTGATTTTAATCCTACTGTAGCTGGTGTGCCTGCATCGGCTCCGGCCTATGCCGATCTTGTTAAGGTCACGGCGGTTCCTCATATCGTTGCGTGTGCAAAAACGCCTGATTGGTGCCGGTGTTACTCAAAGCAGGCCGTCCCGGTTAATGTCTCTTTTCGCTATTGCACTGATTATTTGGCCGGCAAGGTATTTAATCCATTCAAAGAGCCGGTTAACATTGAGCCTGAAAACCATTACACCAAGTATCAGCCAAGGGATCATGTCGCGGTGAATAGTCAAAATTAGTAAAAATACATCAATAGGCAAACCCTGTGCCAAAAATAAACACTATTAAAACGTAATCATTAAAAGTCAAATATATTTATTTTTCCACATCAAAACCCGTGCCAAAAATATTTATTAACCTTTTTTAATCTTTCTTGTTATCGAAGTATTGAAGTGCCTAAAATGTTATTAGGCTTTTTAAAACAATAGATAGGGGTATCCCGTTATGATTTCATACGACAAAGATTTTTATGGTTGGGTGCAGGATCAAGCCGATGCATTGCGTGCGGGCCGTTTGTCGGATTTGGATATAGAACATTTGATTGATGAGGTCGAAGCAATGGGGCGAAGTGAGAGAAGGGCGTTAGAAAGCCGGTTGGTCGTTTTATTGGTTCATTTGCTTAAGTGGAAATATCAACCGGCTCGGCGTGGTAGAAGCTGGCAATTGACATGCAAAGGCCAGCGTATCAACTTCGAAGAGATTTTAGATGATAACCCAAGCCTCAAGTCTCAATTAGATGCCTTGCTTTCAAGGGCCTATGATAAGGCCGTTATTGATGCGGCCACCGAAACCGGTTTGGATGAGGAAACGTTCCCGCCGTCTTGTCCTTGGTCATGGTCGCAAATACGCGATACCGCCTTTTATCCGGATTAATGTTTCCCCGCGACCCGCAGGGAGCGGCTGTGATGAGGTTGGTCGAGTACTGCGGTTCTAAAAAATAATTCAAACAGTCAGGGGCCATATCTGAACCTTATCAGATATTGCCCATTTATCAATACAGCGGCTTGCCCCTGAAAGCTCTGCTGCGGTGTATCATGTAAACCGACTGTTATCAACGGCAATGGAAAGGGGCCATTGCTACGCTTTATCGAATACCGTCCGGCATCAATCCAGCATGCTGCCCCTTTCCCTAATTAACCTAAACCAGCACGAATTGATTAGCTGACACTGACAAGCGTGCGCGGCTTATCATCTGCTGTGTTCTCATTGCTGAACGCTTCCAGATTGCGACAAATGCCCGTCCGATTCATGCCGGCAGCGTGGTATAGATACCGGATCGCCCGAACTTCGTAGCTGTAAATAAAATCACCTTCAGGCGATTCAATGCAATCGGGCCGAATGCGGAACCCATGCCAGTTTTTGCCTAAAAAATCGAGACGACCGGCATAAAGCATCAGGCATAAAAAAACCGCCTTGGGCGGTTCTCTTATTCCGTCGTTCCAGCTTTTGACGGTTCGCTTGTGTACGTCAAAAATTAACGTACAATCTTCTATGCTTAAGCCTGCTTCCATTCTCAATTCAAAAAAGGATTTATCAATAACAATGGATTTTTTCACTTTTATAGTTTCCATTAAAAATATTGCCCGACAAATGACGGGTGCGGGCATTTTTAACGGCGTGTATGATGATGACTATTGAATTTAACATAATATACATTATGCGAAATTTCTAATTACATTTACTTTTGGAGTTATTGCTATGAAACATCCGGAATTTCCTTTATCCGATGAATTAATTTATTTAAATCATGCGGCCGTATCACCGTGGCCTAAAAGAACCAGCGAGGCAGTCGCAAAGTTTGCAGAACAAAATACGCTATACGGATCATATTTTTATCCAGAATGGCTGGCTAAAGAATCTGAATTACGGTCCCAGCTTCAAATTTTATTAAACGCTCCCTCTGCAGATGATATTGCTTTAGTTAAAAATACTTCTGAAGCGCTATCTTTTGTCGCCTATGGCCTGGATTGGAAATCCGGCGACAATATTGTCAGCAGTAATGAAGAATTTCCCTCTAATAGATTACCTTGGCAATCTCTGGCGCAACAAGGTATTGAATTTCGTCAAGCTGACTTAAGAAATTCTACTTCTCCTGAGGACGCTTTGTTTGAGTTGGTAGATGGTAATACCCGTTTACTAACGATAAGCTCTATACAATTCGCTTCGGGTCTGCGTCTGGATCTGGAAAAGATAGGCGCATTCTGTAAACAGCGCAATATCTTTTTCTGTATTGATGCAATTCAAAGCCTAGGTGCGGTTCAGTTTGATGTGCAGGCTTATCAAGCTGATTTCGTTATGGCTGATGGTCACAAATGGATGTTAGGTCCTGAGGGTTTGGGTGTTTTCTATACTACGCCTACAGCTAGAGATAGACTAAAATTGACTCAATACGGTTGGCACATGATGAAAGACACCTATAATTATGAAAATAAGCCATGGGAAGTTCATCCTACTGCCCGTCGTTTTGAATGTGGCAGCCCGAATATGCTGGGAATTCATGCACTCTCTGCCAGTTTGTCGTTATTACTGGAAACCGGGATGACAACTGTTGAATCTTTGATTATGGAAAAAACAAACTATTTAATGGAACAGATTCATAGAAACGAGAAGTTAATTTTATTATCTCAGAAGCGAAATCAATTAAATTCCGGTATTATAATATTCAAGCACGGAACAGCCCAGAATAATGCTTTTTATAGATACTTGCAGAAAAATGGCATTGTCTGTGCTTTACGCGGTGGCGGAATACGGTTATCCCCACATTTTTATAATAATAATGAAGAATTAAAGAAAGCGATATCTATAATGGAACTGTATTGCGATTAACAGTTCCCGTTAGATTTCTCTATATAAAAACGACTCTATTAATAACCGGTTATCCAGTTTGCAACAAATCGCCCTATTCTTTCGATTACGATTGAGAATGAGCTTGGTGTTCATTCTATTTATCTTTTTGCTGAGCCAATTCGCTTCAGCCGCGCCTCCTGTAATTGAAAAACAACAAAACATAGTCATTCCTGTCATCAATAGCGCTAATCAGCAGGATACTATTAGCCGAAATGGGTTAAGTGCTATTTTCAAGATGCGTTTACTGCGTTGGAGCGATGGTTCCGCGGTGACAGTTTTTGTACTCAATGATGATGATCCATTACATAAACAGTTTTGCAAACAGATATTAAATGTTTTTCCTCATCAAATGCGCCGAAATTGGGATAAGTTAGTATTCAGCGGATCAGGTCAGGCTCCAATTCTTGTAGAAAGCAAGGAGGAAATGATCGAAAAAATAGAAAAAACGCCGGGGTCTGTAGGTTATTTAAATTTAAGTGATTTAACAAATGGTATCAAGCGGTTGGATATTAAATAAGGAAATGTGCATGTATGTTGGCAAATTTAATTTAAATAACCTTACAAGACTGCTCATTTGCAATGTTGTGGTAATAACCCCGTTTATTTCCAGCAATGCAATCGCAGCTGAAAAAAACTGGCTGCCGGAGTTGCCGGATACAGTACAAATACATGGTTTCCTTTCTCAAGCATTGATTCACACATCGGATAATAATTTCTTTGGTACAACTGATGACAATATTTCTGATGATTTCAGGGAATTAGGAATTAATGGCTCATGGCGTATCATCCCTGATTTGCAAATAGCGATGCAGGTAGTATGGCGGGATGCAGGAAAAACTGATGAACAAGGTTTACGTATTGATTATGGACTGGCTGATTATCGCCTATACTCATCTGAGGACAGTTTATTAGGCATTAAAGCTGGAAGAGTTCCAACGCCATTAGGTTTATATAATGACACTCGAGATGTCGCATCTACCAGACCAAGTATATTTTTGCCACAATCAATTTATTTTGACATCAATCGGAACAGTGCGTTGTCTGCTGATGGTGGCTATTTCTATGGTGAGCAAAATACCGATTGGGGAGATTTTTCGTTTCATATTGGAACCATTGTTCCGCGTACTGAGGATCCTGATTTAAAAAATCAATTTAAAAAGTTAGACGGCGATACTTCTTGGGTTAGTCGTTTAAATTATGAGTGGAGAGGCGGCGAAGTTCGGCTAGCAATTACTTATGCTGAATTCAATGGCCACTTTTTAGATCCAACTAAATTAAATGAAGGGCAGTTCCAATTTAAACCACTGATTTTTTCTGCTCAATATAATGCTGAAAGATGGTCGTTGACTGGAGAATATGAGTTCCGCGGTCTACGATTGAGTAATTTTGATGTCCTTGATTCTGATATAACAGGTCAAGGCTATTATCTGCAAGGAATTTACAAATTTACATCTTATCTGGAAGGTATGGTTCGATATGATCAGCTTATCTGGGATAAAGATGATAAACATGGAGATAAGTTCTCTGCTAGCACTGGTGTGCCAGCCTATTCACGATTTGCTAAAGATTGGACTGTTGGTTTACGATTTAAATTAATTCCAGGTTTGCTTCTCAGTACCGAATATCATCATATAAACGGGACAGGAACAATATCCAGATTAGAAAATACTGGAGCTACAAAGCAACATTGGGATTTATATGCAGTGATGCTATCCTATGATTTCTAATCAAATTAATTCACCTCCAGCTCAGGCTGAAGGTGAATTCCATATGAACTAAATACAGGTTCAGGCATAGGTTTGCCTATACCATAACCTTGAGCGTAGTTTACCCCCATTTCTGATAATTCTTTCAATATCGTTTCATTCTCAACAAACTCAGCAATTGTTTTTATCCCCATTCCCTGCCCGACATCATTAATTGCTTTTACGAAAAGCTGATCTTCTCTATTATTGGCAAGATTCTTGATAAAGCCGCCATCGATTTTTAAATATTGAACAGGTAATTGTTTTAGATGGCTCATAGATGAAAAACCGACCCCAAAATCATCCAAAGCAAATTTACCACCTATATTTGTAACATAAGTCATGAAATCACGAGCTGCTTGTATATTTGTGACAGCCTGCGTTTCGAGAACTTCGAAAATGAATTTGTGAGCAGGAACATTCCACCTATCAAGATGCTCAGCTATTATAGAAAATGCATTAGGATTTGAGAGCATTTCACCGGACAAGTTAATGGATAAATGAATGTCCAGTCCCTGTTTAATAAATAAAGACTGTTTTTTAAAAGCGAGATCAATGACTCTTTGATCAATTTTGGTGATTAGCCCAAAGTGTTCGGCAATACCGGTGAACATGCCTGGCGGGATAATTTCTCCATTTTCATCAATCATCCTTAATAAACATTCATAATGAGAGATACTTTTATCAGCGATTTTCATTATGGGTTGATAATAAAGAATGAACCGATCTTCTTCTAACGCCTTTTCAATTTTTGCCTTCCAATTTACTCTATGCCGTATTTCATCCCTAGCTAGATCCTCCATAGAAGCGAGACACCACCCTCCTCTGCCCATTTGTTTTGCTTTATACATGGCGATATCTACGGTTGCCATCAATTCTTGGGAAGAAAAACCGGGAGCTGGAAAAATTAGCATGCCCGCACTGATAGTCACGCCTAGATCAATATTGTTAACTGTAACTTTAACTGTGGCAATCTCGGCGCATATTTTCTGTACTACTTTCTCAGCATGGTCCTGATCAATGCAATATGAAATTACTACGAATTCATCTCCGCCTAATCTGGCAACAATATCCGTATCACGAATTATTGAAAGCAGTTTATCAGCGACTTTAATCAATAACTCATCGCCCACATTATGGCCGCTGCTATCATTAATATTTTTGAATTGGTCTATATCAAAAAGAATAAGGGCTCCTTTTTGATTATACCGATTGGCAATGGTTAGTGCGTTCTCCAATTCCTGATCAAATCTGCGCCGGTTATATAAATTGGTTAATGGATCATGATCTGCAAGCCATGATAATTTTTTTTCTGTTATTCTACGCTCAGTCAAATCCAGACCAACGGATAATATTTCAGTTTTTTTATTATTTTTTATAAGAGTAAAAAACCATGAAATATATAATTCATTTCCTTTTGATGAAAATAGAATGCATTCATAACGAAATGTTCTTCTCTGCTGGTTGGATATTTCTTCAATTGCATTAGAAATAGTTCTTATATCCTCATGGCCGAAAACCAGGTTAACGAATAGTTGCCGTTTTAATTCATTTTCGCTATAACCGATCTGTTTCTCGGCATATTTATTGCTCATTACAATTCTTCCGTTATTATCAATTATTATAATAATAACCTGAGCTGTATTAAGAATATTGGAAACCAGATTTTTTTCTTGTTGCAGTTCAACACTCCGTTCGGCCAGTCGTTGCGTACGCAGATCAACATCTCTATCCAGGTTTTTTAACGTAAGGATCAAATCTTGCGTGGCGTTATTTAATATATCAATTTCATCATTAAATAATTTATGCCCAGAAGAAACGGGCATAATTTCATTTACTTTTAAATAATTTTTCTTGGCTATCCAGGGCAGCAAAGCAATGAATGCATTTAAACGCCTCATTGGTTTAATCAGTAAAAGTAATAAAATCACACCTGCCAAGATTAAGCTTATTGTGCCGCTTAGAGCATACAACATCGATGATCTATGAATATCGATTAATTCTTCACTTAAATTATCAATAATAACAAGATCAGCAATATTATTGTCTTTGCTGAATGGGAAAATAATTATTTCATAATCATTATTATTGTATTCAAAGCGTGCTTTTTTTTGGGGTAAACTATCTGGCAGTTTATTCATAACAGCCAGCAAGAGCGGAAAGCTTTTTTCATATTCCGTTAATGCAATGATGGCCTTTGACCATTTATCTAGAGTCGGTTTTGTCGAGACTATTTCATTTTCATTATTCTGTACTAGAATTCCAATTTCCTTACCGGTAATGGCTTTCATCCTTAGCACCATATCGGCTAGGTCTCTTCCAAATATAAAGACCCCAATAAACTCTCCATTATGCAAAAAAGGATAAGCCTTATATTGCACGCAGTTGATACTACAAAGAATTTTTTCAAAAGGCTCTTCATTTTCAAATACATAATTGAGCCACGGCGAAAAAACTTCCTTATTTAATACTGTATCGCCCCAACTGTTCAGCAAATCTCCTTTTTTTGAAAATAAATAAGCGGATTTGATATCAGACTCAAGCTCTATTTTGAACCAATTGGCGTTAATAATTTTTTCTATCTGACCTAATGCCTGCTGAGATGATAGGTCAAGACTAATGACAGCGGGAATGATCCAGGTAATATCAATTTGATCAAGCTTTGACTGTTGCAGAATACTATCGAATGCTTGTTGATAAAAGCGATGAACCCTATCTCGCTCCTGCGAATAATTTTTTTCTAATGTCAGATTACCGAATATAAAAACACTGCCTGAAGATGTCAGAATGGCTATGCTTACGGCTAAAATTGCTTTCCAGGTAAGGCTCAGAAATCTGCTTTTTTTCTTGATATTATCTTGCATTAAGATGAGCGGTATTTTCTATTACATTCTGTCCATTTAAATCTTCGCTTATTTTATCAAATAGACTATGAAATTCCGGTATTAAATTTCTGTAGGTATTTTCTGGATAAAATACATAAGGAGCTCGTATTCCAAAGCACTCAATAGGTTCCCCTATTTGATCAAATTGCACACCAAAATGGCGCAATAAAATTGCAAAACGCGGCTCTATCATGGCAAAACCATATTCCATATTTTCCTTAAATAAGAAATATATTGCGGCCGAAATGAGACACATAGGTAAGTAATTGATTGGGAAACGTTTATTTTCACCATCTATGTTTTTAGACTGGCTAATATTCTCTTGATCCAGATCGTAGCTATCAAAAGGCCGTTTTCTAAAAGATGAAATAATGGCCATCCGCGAAAGCTCGCCTATATTTTTTCCATCTACCTGAAGATTAGTACTATTAAAATTAAAGTTTTTTCCGCAATATTTTTTGATCGGTAATGGTTTTCTATATTTTTCTGTTTGAGGAATCAGTCGTATATAACCAATTGCCTGATTGCTTGGCCTATGGAATAACAGGCTGTGCAAAGAATAGTCATCATATTCATCAATCTCCATATTATTGTTTAGTCGATTACCTAAATTACGGTAACCGAATTCTTCATGAAACACGCTGTATCGCAATTTATAGGCGATGTTTTTTAACTCTTTTGTATTAACATTGACTATCTGAAAATATTTTGAATAATGACTTCCTATATCTTCTTTGATCTTCATGGCTATCCATTTCTCTTTTTTTTGTAAGCACTTTAAAATCTACACACTAATGGTAGATTTTTGATTAATATTAGTTCACTATAATTTTATATGATTCTAATGAGATCATAGTCTATTTTATAGATAAACATAGAATAAAAACGCTATTTATCCTAACAGGAAAAATTATATGCCTAAATTCAAAGGACCTGTTGACGTTGATTACCTCAAGAAAGCAGGCGAAATTTTTGCACCTATTAAGCAAATTAGCTATAAAAAAATGCAAATTAAGCAAGGCGATACAGTTCTTGATTTGGGATGTGGCCCTGGTGTTGATGCTATTGAGCTGGGGAAATTAGTATCGCCGGATGGTCTTGTTATTGGTGTTGATTACGATGAAGCTATGTTAGCAGAGGCATTAGAACAGGTAGAAACTTTAAAGATGAGTCGTATTGTCGGCTTTCAACAAGGAGATGCCGGCTCTTTGGCTTTTGCAGATAATTACTTTGACAGCTGTCGAAGTGAGCGACTTTTTATGCACCTAAAAAATCCAGAACAAGTAATAGGCGAAGTCCGTAGAGTCACAAAACCAGGAGGAAGTGTGGTAATCATCGATACAGATTGGGCAAGTCTGTCTATCGATTGTCAATCAGTCAAAATAGAGCGATTGTTATCAAATTATCGCTTGGAAAAGCTTATTCCAAATAGTTATTCAGGGCGAAGTTTATATCGATTGTTCAGCAGGGCATATTTTAGTGACATTCAAATTGATGTTTTTCCTCTATATACCAATGATCTGGAATTGTTTTATACCTTGTCGTTACAGGAAAGCGTTGAAAATAAAGCTTTATCAGATAATATTATTACTCAAAAGGAATTGGAGCAATGGCGCATGGAATTGAAGCAGGCTGCATTAGAGAACTCTTTCTATTGCAGCGTCAATATAATCATGGTGAGTGGTATCAAACCTTTTAGCTAAGAATCTAGCTAATCTCCAATTTAAAAAGTCTTTTAAAATTTTCCGTACTCTGTTGCGCTATCTGTTGAAAGCTTGTGCCTCTTAATTCAGCTATATGTTCAGCTACATAACGTACGTAGGTAGGATAATTTGGCTTTCCACGGAATGGAACCGGCGCTAAGTAAGGCGAATCAGTTTCAATAAGAAAACGGTCCGCAGGTACTTTTTTTGCTACTTCCTTGATTTCTTTAGCGCTGTTAAACGTCACAATACCGGAAAAAGAAATATAAAACCCCAAATCCAACGCTTTTTCGGCAAAATCCCAGTCTTCGGTAAAACAGTGAATAACCCCGCCTATATCACGAGCGTTCTCTTCTTCCAAAATTCGTAATGTATCTTGCCTTGATTCGCGGGTATGAATGATCAGCGGTTTTTTTAGAATCTTTGCTGCGGTAATATGCTTTTTGAAACGTTGGTGCTGCCAATCAAGATCGCCTTTACTGCGGAAATAGTCAAGGCCTGTCTCCCCTATTGCAATAACCTTTTTCTCTTGGCCTAAAGCGACAAGCTCATCAACACTAGGATCCTTGCCGTCCTGAACATTCGGATGAACTCCAACGGTAAGGGAAATTTGAGAATAACCTGAGACCAGATCATGCATGGCCGAATAGGATTCTAAATCAATGGCTATGCATAGCATATGTTCAATTTGATTATTCTCCGCTTCCTTCATAAAACAGGAAAAATCGTGTTGGTAGGGTTCCAGATCGATGCGATCCAGGTGGCAATGAGAGTCGATAAGCATTCGATAAAATCACATGGTGTGGGTTGAGCGGTCAGAACCTAAGCTACCTGCTAAATACATTTCTATTTTATTGCGAGCCATGCCGCCATCCTGGTCACTGAACTGTACGCCAATGCCGGTTGCTCGATAGCCTTCCGAACCCGGCGGCGTTTTCCAGATTATTTTCCCGGCAATAGGAAGCCGTTCGGTTTCTTCCATTAAATTTAACAACATGAAAACTTCCTGGCCCATTTGATATTCCCGATTAGTGGGAATAAACAGGCCGCCATTGATCACAAAAGGCATATAAGCGGCATATAAAGCGTTTTTATCTTTAATTGACAGCGACAATATACCTTGTCTGGGGGATGATTCTGCCATGGTATTATTTGCTCAAGTTAATTTCAGACCATTTTATTAAGATCTCTTCAAACATCAATTGTTTATTGATTGGAGAATCCAGTCGCTGGCGAGTTGCCAGTAATAAGTCATACAATTTGTAAACTCTTTTTAATTCTAGCTGTTGTGACATTTCTTTCAAGGAATCTGCCAAGTCCGGGTTATATAAATTTTCAATATTTGCCGAATAAGAACATTTAATTAAATCGATAATCCAGGATGTAATCCAGAACAATAACGGAGATTCAGGCAGCTTATACCAATCTTCCGCAATCATGACAGGATTGCGCTGTCGTCTTGCGATGCCCATCCACGACTTGAAGCACTCATGACGCATGCCAGTATAACCTTCATCCGCATATTGCTGGGCTAACAACGGCGCTCCTCTAGCCAGCCCGAATAGCAATTCTGCGTTTTCCTGAACATTTTGCTGCTTAAGCCATGCAAGCGTTGTTTCTCTGGCTGGAGTGTTAATTACCAGCTTCTGGCATCGGCTGACTATCGTTGCGGGTAATTTTGCCGGTTTATCTGTAATTAGGATAATGAGAGTGCGCTCTGTCGGCTCTTCCAGGCATTTTAGAAAGGCATTGGCTGCTGCATGATTCATCTGGTCGGCCGGACTGACAATAACGGCGCGATAAGCTTCGAATTGAGGTTTTAAGGTCAGTTGGGTGATTAAGTTGCGGATTTGGGCAATGGTAATGCTTTTGCCGGCTTCTTCAGGCTGAATATTAATAAGGTCAGGATGCGTTTCGGCATTGAGCAGTTTGCAGCTGTCGCAGGAACCGCAATATAAACCATCGGACTGGGGATTTGCGCAAAGCAGAGAAAAAACGAACTGGCTAGCTAAATGTTGCTTGCCAAGCCCTCTGTTACCAGTAATAAGCAAAGCCTGTGGAATGCGCTTCTGAGTAATATAACTGTGAAGGTGCTCCCAGCCGGGCTTTAGCCAGGGCAATAATGTATTAGACATTCTCATCTTATTAATGGCCTGAGCATGTCAATGAGTTTATTTTGCACATCGCTTAATGGTTGATCCGCCTTAATAAGTTTGATTCGTTCAGGGTAAAGCTCGGCTTGTCTTAAATAAGCCTGCCTGACGCGTTCAAAAAAGTCGATTTTTTCAGATTCAAATCTGTCCAGTTGCCCCCGATCTCTTGCCCGCTCAATACCAACCTCAACGGGCGCATCAAGCAACAATGTCAAGTCAGGCCGCAGAGTGCCTTGTATGAGATTTTCCAACCATTCTATAGTATTTATATTCATGTTGCGGCCGCCTCCTTGATAGGCATAGGTCGCATCAGTGAAACGATCGCAAAGCACCCATTTCCCTTGCGACAGCGCAGGCTCTATGACATGTTTGATATGTTGAGCCCTTGCTGCAAACATAAGCAGCAATTCTGCCGATTCTGAAATGCTCTCATTATTCGAATCCAATAGTAACTCGCGTATCTTTTCCGCCAATCGGGTACCGCCGGGTTCGCGAGTAACGATGACATCAATACCGTGATTTTGCAAATAGCTGCTTATAAAAGACAGGTTCGTGGTTTTGCCTACACCTTCTCCGCCTTCCAAGGTAATGAATTTTCCTCTAGTCACTGTTTTTTCCTTTGGAAGGTATCAACCGCTCGGTTGTGATCTTTTAATGTTGACGAAAAGACGTGCGTTCCATCACCACGCGAAACAAAATAAAGGCTATCGCCATTATCAGGATGCAGGGCCGCATAAATGGCATCTTGCCCGGGCATGGCTATCGGGGTAGGCGGTAAGCCTTTTACAACATAAGTATTATAAGGAGTGGTATTTTTTAAATCTTCGTAAGTAATATCGCCTTTATAGAACTCCCCCATGCCATAAATTACTGTAGGATCGGTTTGCAGCAACATTCCTTTTTCAAGCCGGCGAATAAATACGCCAGCAATTAAAGGCCTTTCTTCAGTTACTGCGGTTTCCTTCTCTACAATTGAAGCGAGAATCAACGCCTCATAAGGGTTTTTAAAAGGCAGATTCTCGGCTTTATTATGCCATGCCTGTTGCAATACCTGTTGCATCTTGTCATAAGCTCGCTTTAACAAAGAAACATCGGACATGTGTTTTTCAAAGAAATAGGTATCGGGAAAAAACATGCCTTCAGGATGCTTCGCATCCGTTCCAATTTGCAGCATTAGAGCTTCAATATCAGTGCTGTTTAAAGTATGCTCCAGATAAGGGTTTTTCTGGATTTCCTGCAATATATCCTTAAAACTCCACCCTTCTGGAAAGGTAATCGCATATTGCTTGGTTTTGCCTTGAACGAATAAGGCTAATATTTCCGGTATATTTAAACCAGGCGCTAATTCGTACTCTCCTGTTTTAATTTTTTTGGCCGATTCGCTTGTGTAGGCGAAAACTTTAAACCAGATTGGATTAATGGCCACGTTCTGATCGATCAATTTATCAGTGATCCGGTTTAATGAGTCGCCTTTTTCAATATCTATATAAACCTGTTTATCGAGCACTACAGGATTTTTTACTGCGCTTCGATAGTCAGTCCATGCCCATCCGCCTGTAAAACTGAAGATCAACAATGTAAATCCGATAATTTTGATGGTCATGGCAAAGACGCCTCCGCCCCGCTTTTCAGTCTGTCGAGGCAAGATTGTATTTGTCTGGTTATCGGGCCTATTGAGAAATGTCTGTTTTCAATTTGATTGATTGGCCATAAACCAATGATTGAATTGCTGACAAAGATTTCATCAGCCGATAAAAATTCATTTTTCTTAAACGGCTTCTCAACTGTTTTAATATGACTACTTGACAATATTTCTATAATAATACTGCGCATAACGCCGGCAATACCCGATTGAGACAGTGATGCGGTGTAAACTGAACCATTTTTAACATAAAAAAGATTGCTCATAGTCCCTTCGATAATATGATCATTGACATCCATCATAATTCCTTCCTGAATAGCTGGATCATTCCATTCGGCCCGTGCCAATATCTGTTCGAGCCGATTCATGTGTTTAATTCCCGCCAATGATGGGTTCAACCCTAAACGAGTGGTGCAAAAACGGGCAACAATGCCCTGCTCTCCGAATGAGGAAGGATAATCGGGATAAGGATGAAGGCTTAATACGCGGGTAGGTTGAATTAAGTCTGGCTGACGGTAGCCTCGTCCGCCAGACCCTCGAGTGACTATCAATTTGAGTACAGCTAAACTCGAACCTTTGCAAAGATCGAGAGCTTCGGCGGTAATCAGTTCAGGATCCGGACATGGGATATGGAGCCGACGGCAACCTGTATTTAAGCGCTTTAAATGCCGATCGAGAAATACAGGTTGCCCATTTCTAACTTCTATTGTTTCGAATAATCCATCGCCATACTGAAAGCCGCGATCAGATATCTCAATATGCTGCTTGCATTCGCCATTTACCAGAATCATCAGCAAGAAGCATTACGTATTGGGTGATACGTTGCAGCGTTACTCGTAACGTTTAAAAACTATAGATCCGTTAGTGCCGCCAAAACCGAATGAGTTGGATATGGCTATATCAATTTTCATATCTCTGGCTGTATTGGGCACATAATCAAGATCACATTCTGGGTCTTGATTTTCCAGGTTAATCGTTGGCGGAGCAATCTGATTTTTGATGCTTAAGGCTGTGAGCACAGCTTCAATGCCGCCGGCAGCGCCTAACAAATGTCCTATCATGGATTTAGTTGAGCTGACAGCAACTTTATAGGCGTGCTCGCCTAAAGCTGCTTTCATTGCCTGGGTTTCTCCGATATCGCCGGCAGGCGTTGAAGTACCATGCGCATTGATATAATCAACCTGATCCGCATTTATGCCCGCATCACGCAAGGCATTGCGCATGCAACGGGCTGCACCTTCGCCCCCTACGGAAGGGGTTGTGATATGATAGGCATCGCCGCTCATGCCATAGCCGACCACTTCAGCATAAATTTTTGCGCCGCGCGCTTTTGCATGTTCCAGTTCTTCCAGGACAACCACCCCGGAGCCATCGCTCAATACGAAACCATCTCGATCTCTATCCCAAGGGCGGCTAGCTGCCTGGGGATTATCATTGCGGCGTGACAAGGCTTTTGCAGAGGCAAAACCACCCATGGCCGTTGGCGAGGTAGTGCAGCGCTCAGCACCGCCAGCGACCATAACATCGGCATCGCCGTATTTAATTAAACGTGCAGCATCGCCAATATTGTGCGTACCTGTTGAGCAGGCCGTAACAATGGAAAAGTTGGGACCTTTTAATCCATATTTGATTGAAAGGTTGCCTGAGATCATATTAATAATATTGCCCGGCACAAAGAATGGCGAAATACGACGTGGGCCGCCTTTGTCATAAGTGACATAACATTCTTCAATTCCGGTAATTCCGCCTATACCTGCACCAATTGCCACGCCGATACGCTCAGCATTAGCCTCGGTGACTTCAATGCCTGAGTCCTCAATAGCCTGGCAACCGGCAGCGATGCCATAATGAATAAAAGCATCCATTCGTTTGGCATCTTTGTCGGGAATATAGTGAGTAATGTCGAAATTTCTTATGACGCCGCCAAACGTAGTGGCAAATGGAGAAATGTCAAAAGAATCAATTGGAGTGATGCCGCTTCTACCGTTGATAATACCGTCCCAAGTTTCAGCGACAGTGTTAGCTAAAGGCGTGACAGCGCCTAATCCAGTTATTACGACTCGACGTTTGCTCAATGTAATGTACCGTAAGAAATGTATAGGGAGGTAAGAAAGACTTTATTCTGATTAGTGGATGAACGAGAAGGTCCATCCACTAAAAGACAGGCTACTGCGCTGCGTTTTTTTCTACGTAATCGATAGCTTGTTGAACAGTTGTAATTTTTTCAGCTTCATCGTCTGGAATTTCACATTCGAATTCTTCCTCAAGAGCCATAACGAGTTCAACTGTATCCAGAGAATCAGCACCAAGATCATCTACAAATGAAGCATCAGTAGCGATATCTTCTTTAACGCCCAATTGCTCAGCTACAATTTTTTTTACTCGTTCTTCAATGTTACTCATAATTATTATCCTCAAACAATGTAAGTTTGTTTGTATTTGGTTAGAAACTTACAATAGTATTGTTATTAACTTTACTAGAAATCCCGTCTCCGGCAATTCCAGACGGCGGGGGGATTATACTTTATATTGCAAAAATCTCACAATATTAAGGCATAAACATGCCACCGTTTACATGAATGGTTTCACCGGTGATATAAGCGGCACCTTCTGAAGCCAAAAATGAAACGGCATGGGCAATTTCTCTGGCTTCGCCCAGTCGAGCCAAAGGAATGGAAGTTAATAAGGAATTTTTAACGTCCTCACCCAATTCCTTGGTCATGTCAGTATCGATAAACCCGGGCGCTACCGTATTGATGGTGATATTGCGTGAACCCACTTCTTTAGCCATCGATTTGGCGAAACCGATCATGCCGGCCTTTGCCGCGGCGTAATTTGCTTGGCCTGCATTGCCTGTAGCGCCAACCACAGACGATATATTGATGATACGCCCTGTTTTTGCCTTCATCATGCCGCGCAGGACAGCTTTGCTCATGCGAAAAACCGAAGTCAAATTCGTATTGATAATATCATCCCAGTCTTCGTCCTTCATGCGCATGAGCAGGTTATCGCGCGTAATGCCGGCATTGTTGACCAATACTGCGGGGGCTCCATACTCATCGGTAACTGTTTTAACAACTTCAGCAATCGACTCAGGATCGGCCACATCAAGTTTTAAGCCTTTGCCGTTTTCACCGAGATAAGCAGAAATTAAATCGGCGCCATTATCGGAAGTTGCTGTGCCAACCACAAAAAAACCATCCTCGGCCAATCTTTCGGCGATTGCTCTGCCGATACCGCGACTGGCGCCTGTCACTAATGCTACTTGCTTAGTCATTTAACTGCTCCAATACTTTATTTAAAGTCTCCGGGTTATATATAGCCATATGCTCGGCATCTTTCGCGATGCGCTTGTTTAAACCAATCAATACCTTGCCGGGGCCGCACTCAACAAAATGGGTAACGCCTTGGTCATGCATAAACTTAATGCTGTCAACCCAACGCACGGGTTTATAGAGTTGCTCTTTCAGTACGCTTCGAATGACCTCCGATGCACTGTGTGCTGCAACATCTACATTATGAATCAATGTCATTTTGGGAGCGCTGATGGCTATATTCTGCAATTGTTCATCCAGTTTTTCGGCCGCTGGCTGCATCAGTGCGCAGTGAGATGGGACGCTGACCGGTAACTGTACCGCGCGTTTAGCGCCAGCTTCCTTTGCGGCAGCTATAGCTCTTTCGACAGCTGCTGTATGCCCGGCAATAACGACCTGCCCCGGGGCATTAAAATTAACGGCTGAGACAACCTCATTTTCTGCAGCATCCGCACATACTTTGACAACCTGATGGTCTTCAAGTCCCAAAATTGCCGCCATGGCGCCAACGCCCGCAGGCACAGCTTCCTGCATTAACCGGCCTCTTGCTGCCACCAGTTTTATTCCGTCTTCAAAGGATATTGCGTCCGAACAAACCAGCGCAGTGTATTCGCCAAGGCTATGACCCGCCATCCAGGCCGGACGGATATTGCTCTGCTTGCACCAAACTTTCCAGATGGCAACGCCAGCAGCCAACATGGCTGGCTGTGTATTGTGCGTTTGATTAAGATCTTCTTCAGGCCCTGAAGATACAATAGACCACAAATCTTTTCCTAATGCATCGGATGCCTGTTCAAAGATCTGTTTTACTTCTGGATAGCTTTCGGCCAGCTCCGACATCATGCCGACGGATTGAGAACCTTGTCCCGGAAAAACAAAAGCCAAATTATAATTTTGCTTGCTCATTAATACGCTTGTTTATAGTTATTAGTATTTAATTAATGCAGAACCCCATGTAAACCCTGCGCCAAACGCTTCAAGCAACACCACTTGTCCGCGCTGGATGCGGCCGTCGCGCACAGCTTCATTAAATGCGAGAAGCACTGAAGCAGAGGATGTGTTGCCCTGATTTTCAAGCGTTAAAACAACATGATCCATAGGCATTTTTAATTTTTTGGCTGTTGCTGCAATGATGCGTATGTTAGCCTGGTGAGGCACCAGCCAATGCACATCGGATTTCTGCATATTGTTGGCTTCCAGCGTTTCATCAACAATACGGCCTAATGTGTTTACAGCGATCTTAAACACTTCGTTGCCGCGCATTTTTACGTAACCGGTCTCGTCTTTATTAAGCTCGGCGGCCGCCTGTGGATTCGGACAGTAAAGCAGATCTTCATATTCGCCGTCGGAGTGGATATGCGTTGACAAGATGCCGGCTTCATTTGAAGAGCCCAGTAACAGGGCGCCGGCGCCGTCACCGAATAAAACGCAAGTGCCGCGATCAGTCCAGTCAATAATGCGTGAACAGATTTCAGAGCCGACGACAAGCACTTTTTTGGCCGCGCCTGTTTTAATGTATTGATCGGCAATGCTCAAGGCGAATATTGAACCTGAACAAGCTGCTTGTACATCGAAAGCTACGCAGTTTTTAATGCCTAAACGCTGTTGCAACAGACAGCCTGTGCTCGGATAAACGCGATCGGGCGTCCCTGTTGCGACAATTATTAAATCAATTTCCTCAGGATCAATTTGTGCCGCATCTATGGCTTGCCTCGCCGCAATCTCAGCCATGCTTGAAGCCGTTTCATTCGGCCCGGCAATGCGTCGGCTTTTAATGCCGGTGCGCTCATGAATCCAACTATCGGATGTATCTACAGTTTGCGATATATGATCATTCGTGCGAACTTCTTCTGGCAGATATCCGCCGGTACCGATTACTCTTGAATAGCGGATCATGCGCTCTCTCTCCTTGCCAAAGTTTGTTCAACTTGCTCGCTTATTTTTCTGATAATATCTTTTTTGACTTCAACTTCGGCAAGATGTATGGCTGTTTTAAAAGCCAACACATCGGCTCCTCCATGGCTTTTGATAACAAGCCCGCGCAGTCCCAGAAAGCTGGCGCCGTTATAGAGTCGCGGATCAATGCGCTTTTTGAATGACTTGAGGACCGGGTAAACAAGTAATCCCGCAAGCTTGGTCAAAATGTTTCTGTTAAAGGCTTCTTTGAGCGCTGTCCCGATCATTTTGGCCGCGCCTTCAATCGATTTCAGCGCAACATTGCCTACGAAGCCGTCGGCGACAATCAGATCAACTTTAATACTTCCTGCATTTAAAGAATCACCTTCTACATAACCGATATAATTTAACGATGAATTTTCCAGTAATTTTGCTGCAGCTTTAACCTGCTCATTACCTTTTACATCTTCCTCGCCGATATTTAGCAGACCGACTTTCGGGTTCTCAATATTTTCTACGGCTTTAACCAATTCGGCGCCCATGACAGCAAACTGAAAAAGATGTTCCGCACTGCAGTCTACGTTACCCCCGAGGTCAAGCGCGTGGGTATGCCCATAAATTGACGGTAAAGTAGAAATAATGGCGGGGCGGTCAACGCCTGGAATCATTTTCAGAACAAAACGAGCGGTCGCCATTAATGCACCGGTATTGCCGGCGCTAACGCAGGCATCGGCATGGCCGTCACGAACCAGGTTAATAGCCACCCGCATTGATGAATCTTTCTTGTTCTTTAGCGCCTTGGATGGTGACTCATCCATGCCGACGCACTGCGACGCATGATGAATAGTGAGTCTATCCTTGAATTCAATTAATGCTTCTGTTAACTGTGGTTTTAAAACAGCTTCATCGCCTACTAAGATCAGTTTTAAGTCTGGATTGCTTTTCAAACAATCCAATGATGCTGGAATGGTAACTTCAGGACCATGATCCCCGCCCATCGCATCAATCGAAATTGTTAAACTCACGCTTACGAATGACTCCGGAATTATTATAAAAAGCCGAACCCAATCGGGTTCGGCATATCATCATTCTAAAAGGGAGAAAGATTGATTAATCTTCGTCGCCAGTCGTTACGATTTGGCGACCTTTGAAGAAACCGTCTGGAGTGACGTGGTGACGCAAATGAGTTTCACCTGTCATCGGGTCTTGAGATAATGCTCTGCTGGTTAAAGCATCATGTGAACGACGTTGACCACGTCTTGAACGTGATACTTTACTTTTTTGTACTGCCATTATAAATCTCCAGTTTTTTTAAGTTTGGCTAAGATGGAAAAAGGATTTTCAGGGGCCGATTGCTCCTCATCAGATAATTGATCTTTCTTGTTAAAGTCTGCATCCGGCACTGAACACGCGTGCTGATGCTTTGGAAAAGTTGGCAGAGCCAGTAACAACTCGTCTTCAACGATATCCTTAAGAGGTATTTTCTCTTCTTCAATCAATAAAGGTTCATAATCTTCGGGCAATCTATCTGCTTGATCTATTGAGGTAACAATACCCAGTTTGATGTCAGCACTGACGGGCCATTCCATAGCCTGCAAACAGTTTTGGCATTCAAGTTCCAGAATCGCCTCTATGTGTCCCTCAATTTTGGCCAGTCTTCCTTCCCGTCCAAAAAAAAGATCAACAGCAACAGTCCCGGCGTCGCTCAGCAGTGATTCCGCTAAACGATCCATGCTGTTTAAAGGTATTTTGCCCTTCAATTCAGCTCGCTTATCTGCGAGCTGCAAAGGGTCGACATATTCAGGCAATCGATCTAACATAACCATACAATAATATCTGGAATCAATAACTGCGTCAAACTTACAACAATTGGCAATATGAAAATCAATAACTTAATTCTGGCGTCAAGTTCACCTTATAGACAAGCATTATTGAAAAAACTTCATTTGAAATTTAAAGCTATCAGCCCTGAAGTCGATGAAAGACCGCTTGAGCACGAAGCTCCGGAAGCGCTCGCATTGCGGTTAGGGAAATTAAAAGCGCAAGCGCTATGTGAAAAGTACCCCGACCATCTTATTATCGGTTCAGATCAAGTCGCCGTACTCAATGGCCAACAATTGCACAAGCCAGGCGGTCGAGCCAGAGCAATAGAGCAACTCCAGGCGGCATCAGGAAATGCCGTTACGTTTTTTACCAGCATCTGCATTATAGACAGCAATACAATGTGTTGCTTGACTGATTTGGATATCTGTACCGCCTATTTTAAAACACTGTCATGCCGACAGATTGAACACTATGTCGACCTTGAGAAACCTTACGATTGTGCCGGCAGCTTTAAGTCTGAAAGCCTGGGGATCGTGTTGTTTGAAAAAATTCAAGGCGATGATCCGAACGCCTTGACGGGCTTGCCTTTGATTAAACTGACTTCCTTATTGGAGAAATTTGGCATTCATGTGCTTTAACGGAAAAATTTTTTAACCATATTACCTTAGAATCATGCAATCCACAGCAAATTCTCTGGGGTAAAACACTTATCTATTGTAGAGAGCCAAGACCTGTTTTACATAATTGCGTGTTTCAGGGTATGGCGGAATTGATTTGTTATATCTTATAACTGCATTTTCGCCGGCATTATAGGCCGCAACAGCCAAGTCCAGGTTCGAATCAAACATTCGCAGCAAATCTTTCAAGTATCGTGTTCCACCATCAATATTCTGGTCAGGATCGCGGCGGTCCGTAACACCATAGCGCCTTGCAGTGTCCGGCATTAATTGCATTAGCCCCACTGCTCCGGCCGATGAAACGGCGGTGGCGTCATAGGCCGACTCCGCCTGAATCACGGCATGCAGCAACTTCTCGTCAACCTGATGCCGGGCAGCAGCCTGGGCTATCATGTCTGCATATCTTTTCCTGTTGACGCTTACAAAAGGCAATGCTTTTGCGTAACTCTTGGGTCTGGTCCGAATGATGCGCTTATAGAGGCTGTTTTTAGGGTCGTCCGTGTAATAGACATGCCCTTCAGGGTCAACATATTTATAAACATCAGCCAGAACTTGATTGGACGCAAACAAGGCAAACAATAAAACAACAGCGACTCTTATCATTTTTGTTATTTTTCCTAGTCAGATTCAAAACTGCATGCGCAGCATCTCTGGCAAACCAATACCAACATAGCCCCATCGTTATAGGGCTATGCGAGAACAGCGGATATTGATTTACTGTCCTTATAAGGATAGTAAAAACTTGATTACACTGCCAGAAGCAGAACAATTTTTTACTTGGAATCGGACAGATAGTTGTCTATATCTTCTTTTGAAAAGCCTATCTTTTTAGCAACGCGATCAGCATGGCTGATGCGGGAAATGCCGGGGATAAGTTTATAAGTCGGTGCATCATTAGAAAACTCGACTTGTTTGGGCAAACCTATGCCTTTACTGACAAAACTATCGACAAGCTGATGATTATGAGTGATTAATACGGTGCTGTTGCCTTTTCGATAAAATCCGTTAAGCACATTGGCAGAAGATTCCATCTTTTCCTCAAAAGTCGTGCCTTCGGACAACTCATCCAGCACAACCAGACTTTTAGCCGTGGTTGCTAAAAAAATATCTTTAGTTCTTTTCAATTCAGTACCAAAGCGCCCTTCCCCGTCATCCAAATGACTAATTTCCGGCACCTGATAAAAAATTCTATCCGCTACGGTAAGGATTGCGGATTTGGCAGGCACATAACATCCTATTTGCGCCAGTAATTGGATTTGAGTGACCGTTTTACAAAATGCGGTTTTACCCCCGCTATTAGGCCCCGTTACCAGGACCAATTTGTCATCCTCCAAAACAAAATCATTACCAACATATTGGGGATTTTGCTTGCCCAAAACCGGGTTTCTGGCATCGACAAGATTGATGCGATGGTGGTCGGCCTCAATCAGCTTGGGCAAAACCATATCGCCGCCAAACGCATCGGCAAATTTTATAAATGAGAGCAATTCATCCAATTGCCCCAATGCATCCAGTGTTTCACCAACCGTCTGTGAGTTTTTAAACTCATTCCTTAACGGGATAATACAGCTATCTCGGTCAAAACCTCCTACTACCGGAAAATAAACCAGTAACAAAGGAATAAAAAAGATGGAAAAGGTCGGGATGACTTCCACTGAAATCCGGAACATATCCGTCGGAAACAGATGTGCCAGCACCCAAATAATAACGAACACCAACGCCAGCAGAAGTGGCTTGAAGATACGAGGCCTGAATATGATGGCCGGAGAAAACGAGCCTTCTCTCTCCCGCTTGGATCGAATGCCGTTTTCAGTGATATAGGCAGGTCCTTCCATCAGTGAGTAAGACCGGGTTTCCGCGAAAGCTTTTATTTTTTCAAAAATGCCTGCGAGATAGCGGCTCTTAGGTGCTTCACTGGATTGAATCTGGTCAACCAGCTCAAGCATAAGCCGAATGCCTCTTTTATACTGCAGATAACCGTAACCTTCGATTTCATGCTCTTCCCGAGCTGTACCAAAAGACCCGAGGAATTCGCCGAACAAAAGCAAGTAAAAGTTTTTTTCATGCGCCGCTGCGTTTTGCACGATGCGCTCGATGCTGTCTTTTAATGTCGGGTTATTGCGAAGTTCCTCGACGGCTTCCTGCTTTGCTTGAATATCCTCGATAACGTCCAGCGGCTGTGTTAAAGAGCGAAACAGGACTGCCTGCCCTACCAGAGTTGACGCATGATTAATGGCATCAAACACTTCGTTGACCTCGATCGTATTGAAGGAGCGCTCATCAATGACGCCCTCGCCGGTTTTCAGCGGTTTGCTGGATTGAACAGTAGGCCAAATAGCATCCTGCCAACTTTGTAATATGGTTTCTTTCATCACTTTAGCTCTTTATTTTTACCGGGACACTAAAAACTATAATCGCCGCGAAAACGCCGGATAGCATGATGTTTTTTATTCGAGACATCAATCTCTTGCTCACGCCGATGCTGGCAAAAGAAAGGCTGCGCGTTAAGCGATATATTGCACAGATTGAATCGTACCCTTTTATGCGGATAATTTTCAAAGTTTTTGTTCAATTAGCTTAACTATAGCATCAGCATGAAGCTTTGAATCGTTAAGAGCAGGAATATAGCGATAGGTCTCACCGCCGGCTTTAATGAACAGGGCTTTATTTTCCATGGCGATCTCTTCCAGAGTCTCCAGACAGTCCACGGCGAACCCCGGGCAAACCACATCAATTTTTTTAACCCCCTGTCTTGCAAGATTTTGCAGTGTTTCCGCGCAATAAGGTTTAAGCCATTGTGCCTTGCCAAATCTGGACTGAAATACAACACGCCACTTTTCTTTGTCGAGATCGAGCTTCTCCGCAATCAAAGCGGCAGTTTTATGGCACTGATGAAAATAAGGATCGCCCCATTTGGTTAACTGCTCAGGCAAGCCATGGAAAGACATCAGGAGCAGATCGTTCCTTCCTTGTTGGCGCCAGATTTTCTCAATAGACTCAACAACCGCAGCAATATAATGCTCATCCTGATGATAATCACTGATAAACTGAAAGCTGGGCAGATGCCGCCAGCGGTTCAGTTCCTTGATCAGATCATCATATACGGATGCCGTTGTTGTTGAAGAGTATTGAGGATAAAGCGGCAGGATGATCAGATTGTCGATGCCTTGTTTTTTAAGGGCGTTTAACTGCTCGGCTATGGAAGGTTTGCCATAGCGCATTGCATAATCGGTTATAACGCCTTTGGCATTTAATCGTTGAGCGACCATATCGGTCAGTTGGCGGGTCAAAAAAACTAAAGGCGATCCCTTTTCATCCCATATTTTGCGATAAGCAGCCGTCGACCTGTGCGGACGGAAAGGCAGAATGAAAAAACGTAGTATCACCCACCATAGAGGACGCGGCAGATTGACTACGCGAGGATCGCCAAGAAACTCTTTGAGAAAGCGCCTGACTGCCGAAGTAGTAGGTGCCGCTGGCGACCCCAGGTTCACCAATAGAACGCCCGTTTTATTGGCGGTGGCGCTTTGAGGCGGCATGTAAAAAGCCTAGCGGTTTATCAGATTTAAGAATTCAGAACGGGTGCTGATCTCTTTGCGAAACACACCTGTCATTACCGATGTCGTCATGACTGAATTTTGTTTTTCGATGCCGCGCATCATCATGCATAAATGCTTGGCTTCGATAACCACAGCAACGCCTCTGGCGCCGGTTGCAATCTCAATGGCATCAGCAATTTGCTTGGTCAATTTTTCCTGAATTTGCAGGCGTCGCGCATACATATCGACAACACGAGCGATTTTGGACAGGCCGAGCACTTTGCCTTTTGGCAAATAGCCGACATGGCATTTGCCGATGAACGGCAGTAAATGGTGCTCACATAAGGAATACAATTCAATATCCTTAACGATAACCATGTCTTCGGTGTCTGCTGTAAAAATAGCGCCGTTAAGCACTTCATCCAGCGTCTTACCGTAGCCGTTGTTCAGAAATTTAAAGGCCTTGGCTGCGCGTTTGGGTGTATCGATCAGGCCTTCTCGATTTAAGTCTTCACCGACTGCTTCGATAATTTTGGAAAAATGCTCTTCCATTGTTTCAGTCTCAATTGTAAAAGGCTTGCTATTATACATCATTGAGCAGTGAATTTTAATGCATCCAAAATGACATTTTCATCCGCATCGGGTGTACTGACATTTTCACTGATATGCCGGCGCCAGCCTCGTGCGCCGGTTTCACCGTGAAACAGGCCCAAAATATGCCGAGAAATATTATTCAAGCGAGCACCGGTTCCAAGTTGCTGTTGAATGTAAGGAATTAGCCGCATCACTATTTCCTGCCGTGACTTGGGTTCACGGGACTCGGTAAAAAAACGCTTATCCACGTCGGCCAGAAGATACGGATTGTGATAGGCTTCCCGCCCCATCATGACCCCATCGACATGTTTCAGGATCTCTTCAGCCTGATCCAATGTTGTAATGCCGCCGTTCAAGATAATTTCCAGTGCCGGAAAATCATTTTTTAACTGATAGACCATGTCGTGGCGTAACGGTGGAACTTCGCGGTTTTGCTTGGGCGACAGACCGCTTAGCCAAGCTTTTCTGGCATGAACGATAAAAGTGCGGCAGCCGGCATCGGCCACAGTCGCTATAAAATGCACCAGTTCTTCGTATGAATCGCGCTCGTCAATGCCTATTCTCGATTTGACCGTTACCGGAATTGAAACCGCCTGCCGCATTGCCTCCACACACTCGGCGACAAGTTCCGGCTCTGCCATCAGGCAGGCCCCGAAGCGACCGTTCTGAACCCGATCACTGGGGCAGCCGACGTTTAGATTAACTTCGTCATATCCATAATCTTCAACCATCTTTGCACAAGTCGCCAAATCCTTGGGATGGCTGCCGCCCAATTGAAATGAGACAGGATGCTCGGTTGCATCAAACTGTAAAAACCGATGATGATCACCATGTAATAGAGCGCCAGTTGTGACCATTTCAGTATACAAGAAGGCATGTTGTGAAATCAGGCGGTGGAAATAACGGCAGTGTTTATCTGTCCAGTCCAGCATGGGGGCGATGCAAAAGACATGATGCGTTGTTGCCTTGGTTTCTGTGTATTTATCTGTATTGGGCATTGTCAACAAAATGATTGATGGCAAAAAGATTCGCTGGAATAAATAACGCTTGACGTATTAGTTGGACGGAAGTCAAGAAAAAGAAATCGAAATGACGGTGCTCGAGAATTTAACATCTTGCTGTCGATCATTGAGCATTATTTTAGGCGCCGTTCTCTATGCAACTAGGAAAGGACACAAAATTGAAAATGGCTGCTCAATTGTCCGCTTGTTAAGCTTGCTATTGATTGCAAGTCAAGGAAGAAATCGGGAAACAGTTGAAATTAACTAAGGCGCTTGAGAATTAAATGGCTGGCTCTCAGGGATTCGAACCCCGGCAGCTGGAATCAGAATCCTATAGACAATATGTGTATTCATTATAAATCAATAACTTAAAAATTAAACAATGTAATTTAACATACTGAAAATACTGCAAACTACATGCATTAGTCCCGGCCCTGTGTCAATTTTACTACATGCAGCACTACACACAAAAGCCGCTGAACTTTTTGCTAGTTTCTTAATTTTATATTAAGATTTGCGCACAATAAAACAAGGGAATTGATATGAAACTAACAGATTATTTTCAAAGGATTTACATCATTAATCTACCCTATCGAACAGATAGAAAACGTGAGATTAATGCACAGTTAAAAAAAATCGGCTTAAGCCTTGAGCATCCTCAGATCGACCTGTTTCCCGCCGTTCGTCCTGATGATGCGGGATATTTTCCGAGCATCGGTGCAAGGGGCTGTTTTATGAGTCACCTTAATATTCTGCGTGATGCTAAAAAACGAGGACTTGAAAACGTACTCATAATTGAGGATGACCTGGACTTTTCGCCTGACTTCAATTCACGCATTGATGCCGCTATAGTAGAATTGACTAATTCAAATTGGGGAGTATTTTATGGCGGCGGTAGATTGCTGTCTGATGTTGAGTTATCAAATAATTCAGAACTATCTAAAGTAAATCATGATATATCAATTCAAACAACACACTTTATAGGTTTCAATCAGTCCATTATTGCCGCAATGATGGATCACCTTGAGTCAATATTGACTAGACCAGCAGGACACCCTGACGGCGGACCAATGCACGTTGACGGCGCATACTCTTGGTTTAGGCGGCATCATCAAGACGTTTTGACGCTGATTGCGGTTAATGAACTAGGACACCAGCGCAGTTCAAGGACTGATATTCATGAACTGCGCTGGTTTGATAAAACGCCTGTTATTAGCGTTATTGTTGACGCTATTCGATGTACAAAACGAATTATGGCACGGTAATATACAGTCCCATGATCACTGCTGTAATGTCCTCGCTGCTGTTGGCATTAGCCAGGAAACGTAGGACGAATACGTCAACGCCAGATACGTTTTTATTTGATCCTGACGCGTTAGTAAATTCAATGCTCATTTCAACCAATGTATCACTGATCGGAATTGTCGTCAGCGTGTTGAACGTACATGCGCCGGCAATTTGCGTCGTGCTGTCTACTGGGAAAAATCCACTATCAACAAATGTAATTCCCATGTTTGCAGCATTAGTATTCGTTTTTCCAATAAAATGCACTGTAAATTTGCCACCAGCAGGAATCTCCTGAGTTAACAACCCACTGAGATAGATTGAGCCGTATGCGGTACTGGTTTTATGGAATACAAACGCAATATTGTCTGGAGATGCTTGGTTAAAATCATTAAACGTAGCAACATTTTTCCATTGCCAGAGCGGTTGTACGTTATACGCTGGATCGCTAAGGTCTTTATAGCCAGGATCGCCTATCCAGACAGGCAGAGCTGTTAGATTGATCATATCAGCGTTGGCTGTGTCGGACTCTATCAACAAACTGCGTTTATTTATCTGAGCAAAATTGTAGCCGCCATTGCTAGCCATACTCAGATTACCACCACCATTGATGCTAAATAATCCGTCTGAGTTACCGTCCTTGATAGCTCGGGTAATTGCACCTGAATCTAGCGTTGTTAAATTTGATGCATCACTAAGAGCGATAGCATGGGGATATACGCCAGGATCGGCAGGGACTAATGGATAATCAATAACCGTTGTTGGGTAATTGCTAAATTTCCGTGTTTTACCCGCTTGCGATGCTATCCCTACCGCAGTTCCCCCCGTTAAAGTGTAGGTATCAGTGCCAGTTCTCCAACGTCCTTTTGATGGAAACAAGAATAGCAGCATCTTTTTAAAACCGACATGCGCTACCGTCTGCACATAACCTTTGATGACATCTGCGTACTCTGCCGATGAAAAATAATTAAACAGTAGTGGCTCAAGATCAGTCGGAATTAACTCATCGTGATGAGGTCCCCCTTCATAGCAGATCGGGTCGAGGCCTGCACCTAAAGCTGTTGCAACATTCGTTTGCATGGTAGTACGCAGCGCCGCAATCTGATCATAATCCAGAAATGCTGCATCCGCATTACTCATAGCGCCGACCACAGTACCCGAAGCCGCTGCTGTGAACGGAACTCGAATAATTACAGGATATGAATAGTTGCCAGCACTGGTTAAAGCATGATTCCCTATGAAATACATCACATAATCAACGCCATCAGTTAATCCGGTAATCTGCGTTCCAGAAGTCCATGACGTACTGCCGTTCGAACCAAACGAATTAGTGGTTAAATTCTGAGAGTCTATCTGATTAGTGCCAGCAATAATCTCTGCATCAGTTGGGTTTGTTGCTGCAAGATACAATCGGCATACCGCATCAGTTCCGCTATAGTTTGAGATTTTTGGCGTTACTGCCGTTGTCGCCAGATCCACACGACCACCCCAAAAAGGGGCTTTGTAGTATGGCGCTGTGGCAATGGCATCACAGTTAGCCGCATTGGTTAGTGCAGCAACCCTATTTACTGACGTTGATGTATTCGCGTGATGTGCGCCCAGTGTGTAGATTACCTGATCTCTAGGTAGGGTAGATCTGAATACAGTCCACATGGATTCAGCACTAGCTACATAAGTCGAGTCCAGCGAAGGAATAGACGTTTCACTGGGCTTGACAAGATAAACCTCTTTAAGCGGCGCAGGCGCGGCCGTAGGTGCAGTTTGTACAGTCGATCCAACCTTCAACTGAATATGATCAGCATCAACAACAGCAACCGTTAGGTTTGTCGCCCCATAACGCCAGGTTTCATTTGATGAAGCGTATTCCTCCATAGCCAGTTTTGTGTAGAATGAAACAACGACATCGCCATTGCTGTAGCCATGTGCAGGAACATACAGCGTCTGGTGGTCAGTCTGATCGATAGTAGCTAATTTTTTTGTATGATTTAGGTATTTTATCCAGTTCGTTCCTGCCGCAAAAACAGACTGCGTGTTCCACGTTTCATTAGTGTATTCAAGAGTCAGCTTTATTGACTGACTTAGATTGCTTTGTAGTAGTGTAGACAAGCCTGTCCAGTAGTTATTACCAGCCCTTACCGGAACATTAATCCATAGATCTTTTTTTAGTGTATTTCCAAGATCAATTATGACCTCCCACGGCGTTCTACCACCCCAGAATGGATTGCTTGTCAGCATCCTATCTGCCCAAACTTCTTCGTAGTTCTCATTCGTCCATGTCATATCCATTGCTCTTAGGGTATTGATACCTAAAGATCGCATATAGGATAGGTAGTCTGGACTCCACTCGATGCCAGCATCATGACTGGACAGCCATACGGAAGGTATCACTTTAAGATCCGTTAGTGATGCGCCTCTGAAATGCACGAACAGGCCACCGGCAGGATTTCCAAGATCGACTGTTAGCGTTTTATTGGTAGTAAATGCGCCGCCGCTGTAAGGTGTTGCATAGTTAAATGGCGATACACATAACTCTCCATCACCTGCCCATATTACGGTTACTGTGCTAGGCGAGTTAGAGCCTGAAACCCATTTGACACCAGGCACTGTTGACGGAAAATCACGACTGATCACATCAAGCAATTTTACTCTGAATATGTCAGTTGCAACAGAAGGCGCAAGAACTCCTCGTTGCTGAGTAAACTCGCCGCTACCTACAACACGTTCCCAATACTGACCCGTGTGCGCTATGTTAGAGTATCTAATAGGCTCGTATGTGAATGCGGACCCTGAATTGCACCCCAGGCTCATAATATACGGAACCTGCCCATCAGCAATAACCCCAACATCCAGCACATAATGATCTGCTCTAGACCATATTGCAGTTACAGTCGTATTAACTCCCTGACTGTATAAACTCGTGATGATATTGCCGTAAATATCCGTGAATACGACACCATCGCCAGCAGCGATAGTGACTAGACCACTAGAACTTTGAGCCAGTGTAACCGTGAACCCATCAGGCATTACCGCTGGAATTGTGTAAACCACATTATTTACACAGTTATTCGCTAGCGTTTTACCGCTGTCTGCTGCTGTAGCGTCTCTTGATGATTCAATGCCGCCTGATGCGCTACTACCCCGTTTTACCGCAATTCCTATCATATTGATTCCTGAATAATTTTTAGTCCGATTCTAGACATTGCTATCTCTGCTGGCTCGTCTGCACTCACATCACATTGCGACAAAATAAACGTGGCTTCATCTAACGTAACGGAAACACCCATAGTCGCTGAAATATCAACTAAGTTTTGCGGGCTAGAAATTAGTTCAGCGAATATTTCATCTATCTGCCCTGCGCTGATGTAATGCGTTGCGGGAATATTGCCTGAAGCAGATAGCGGAGTTGTCCACATATTCTGTGCAGCAGGGCCGAACTGATCAGCTAATGCGCGTACTTGATCGACAATTGCTGCCGGTACGATTAGTGTTCTGTGTACGCTCATGATCAGATCCTCACATTTAGATAGGCAGTTACACCCGCCGTCTCTGCTGGCGTTAACGCGCGATTGACTATAATCAGCCCGTTGTCATCAGTGTTAAACGCCCATGTTCCTGCGCCGATTGTTTGGCCTGTAAGAATAGAGACACCAACACCGGGTACCGCGCGCGCTATAGTTACGTCACTGCCTAAGTCTTGGAACACAATATTATGAGCATCATCAATACCGTCGAAATCAACAAAACCGTTGTAGATTGGTCTTGCTGTTGCTGTTGTTTGGTAGGCGTGGTTGCCAGCGATTTCTTTAATCGAAATATCATCAACAGAGAATGATGCAGCGTTAGCATTAGCATCAAATTCAATATACATCGTTGTTGCCTTGGCTTGTATTCTCGCTGTTTTCGTGCCATTTATGACCGTTTCCGTAATGTTTGACGCCGTTGTTAGTGAAGATAGGAAACCAACACGGACAGAACCTCCTGTTATTCCTGATAGGGTGATTGATATTTCATAAACTTTACCTACATCACACGCAATTGCCTGATAAGCTCTGCCGCCAAACGAATTTCTTGTATACGCCCCCTTCCCTGCGCTCCATGTAAATGTTGCGCCAGCCGATACAGTCCATCCAGTAACATCACTATCAAACCCACCATTGACAACTTTTTCAGCACCAATCACCAATCCCTTGCTCTTATCCAGCCGCAACCCAACTGGCTGACCTACAGCAGTAACCGGAATAGTGCCAGCGGAATCCTGGAACATTGTAGTTAAATCCCAAGGTTCTAGCCAGACTCCTTGCTCGCCATTAGCAAATATAGAGGCAATATTAAAACCCGATGATCGACTAATGCCGATGCCTAAGCCAAGGCCGATCATTTACGCCCCTGGCGTGATGTAGACTGTGCCTGTGCCGCTGGCTGTGATGAAGGCTAGTTTATTGCCGGGGGTCAACGTGACGCGCAGATAAGTCTCGGCCGGGACCGGCTGGTCTGTGCCATTGGACAGTGCGGTAGGGTTGGCACCTTGGCGAACAAAGCAAAATACAGTTGAATATATAACTACCTTTTCAACGTTAATCGCTGATGATTGTGCGCTGGTTGTTGATATTGATACAGCGTTGGTTTGTCCTCCAGTTAGAATATTGATACTGTTTTCTGTGATGAATGTATTTCCGTCATCATCACAGCGAATGCGTCTATCTGTGCCTGACTCGGATTTTTTTGTGCTCGCGTACATAGTTATTGTCTCCAGACAAGTAGTAAGCTATATTTAGTTGAATTCTATCACAAATACAACAACATATAATTAATTAATGGAATACTAATATGAAAAAAATAACAATTTTATTAGTAGTTTTTATCTCCGGTTGCGCCGGTCACATGAGTCCTGAAGCCAGCGCTGCATTGATGCAATGGGGCCAGAATATGCAACAGATGGGCCAGCCAAGAGCGTTAATCTCTGCCCCCATGCCATCGGCACCAACCAGAACAAACTGTTGGACATACGCCAATGGCATGACTTCTTGCAGTCAGTATTAGTCATGCTGCACATTGCCATGATTATTGCCGCTAAGTCGCTGTTGTTATATCTGATCAGCGTTTTTATTTTTAGGCCAGTTAATAAACTCATTGCCAAAATGCCTGATAGTAAACTAAAGCGTCTATTGCTGACTCATATTTATGAGTAAGCCAGATCCAACAGGAGAAGCAAGATAACGCTGTGCCGGCTGCTCTAAGCCTTGCAATGATTTAAGCATGCCTTCTGTCAGGTATTTTTTCCCAGCATTGGAGTTAATAAGTTTTTGAGTAGCAACAGGACCAAGCAAGCCAGCAAGTGCTCCAACAGGACCGCCAGCCAGAAAACCGGCTGCACCAATGCCAAGAGGATTGGTTAGCGCTTCGGTATAAAAGTTTCGCTGAGCAGTACCTGAGCTTGGAAACTCCTGTAAAAACTCTTTTCCTATTTTCCCCAAGTCCTTTAAGTCATTGCTCTGATAGGCTGCATTCTTGCTACCTTTGTTAGCGGCATTCAATAGCGCATTCGGGCTTATGTTGCCATCAACAGACTTTGCCGCCAGTGGCTCTATTAGCTTCATATTGCGGTATTGTCCACGCAGTTTTGACCATTCTGCGGCATCCTGCGGAGATATTGATTTGTCCATGCCCTCGCGCAAGGTTTCTCGCAAATTTCCTAGAGCCTGCCGTAAATCACCGTTTGTCGTGCCTCTCGCTCTTGCTCCTAGTGCGCTGTCTAGTTTTCTATATGCCTGCCCTGATACGGTTCCATTTGGCTCAACTTTCGACATAAAATCATCAATGTAATTATTAACAATTTTCTGAACGTCGCCAGTTTCGAACCGTTGCGCGTCGAATGAATGCTGAGTGAGTTTAGTCAGCATATCATTGTCAAAAGTAAACCTGTTTCTGTCTGCAATATCGCCAATACCGCCACCTACCCGAGATTTAATCTCTGCCATAGCCGCCTCATTCAACAGGTCTGCATTAGATCCCATCGTTTTTGCTATCGCCGAGTTAAATTGTTTGTGCTGTAGCTCGTTTTTAGCTTGTTGAGCACCTGATGATAAAGGTAAATCATTAAGCACTGAATTAATAATTCTAAGCGGCTTAGAACCGGATAATTGAGCAGCATCAAGATCAATTCCCATATCTTTAGCCTTTTGCGCTAATGCTTTACCTGAATCTGATAATTCTGATCGTACCGGACGTAATAGACGGCCAGCACCAGCCACGGCACCATAACCAAGCGCACCACCAGCAGCACCTATAGCAGCATTTTTCAAAGCGCTTTCGCCTTCTCCTGTCTGCTGTAATGCCCCAAGTCCTGCGCCTGATGCCATTGTTTTCAATAATCCTCCACCAGGGAGCAGCAAGCCTGGGACTATTTCACCGACAAAATTGCCGATTTTGCCGGCTGCGGTATCCATCAGCGGCTTTTCAAGTTTACGCGCTTCCTCAACGTCCTTTTCTGTTGGCAAACTTAGTTTGTCGCTCCATTCCTGCGGCAACACATCGCGCAAGCGCTGACCAGCACCACGAGCAACAGAAGTAAGACCAGCACCAGTACCGGCAAGCAATAAATCCGTTGTGCTCATGCCATCAGTTGGGTTTACTGAAAAACTTGGCTGTTCTGGTTGTTGACTTGACTCCTGATACATTTGAGCTAAACGCTTAGCCCCTTCTGCATCACCAGCATCATGCGCCTTTCTTAGAGCCGTCATTATTTGTTCTGGAGTTGCCATTTATTGCTCCAAATAGTGCTTTAAAAGGTCGTCGTCAGACATTTGGTTTTGATTATGTGGCGCATTATTACTAGGAGCATAACCTCCAGCCTGCCGTTTTGCTGCCTCCATACCTCTAGCTATAACACCCTCAAATTCATTTATTGCATCAATAAACTCTTTCTCAGACTGTGATGTTTGCATTCTTGCTATTGCATCCTCAGCCTTTTTGCCTTCTACGTCTGTAATAGCACCGGCACCTTTTAATGAGTTATAAGCCTGGAGGAATTGACCACCTTTTAACTGTTCAAGTCGTGATATAAATCCCGCCTCCTCCGTTCCATTGATAAGACGCGTTTTATTATCACTTCCACCAAAAGCCCAATTAACAGCGCCAGCTAATGAATCAGGAGCACCTACAATTCCTTTCATTCCTGGATGAGTCTTTAATGCTTCCAGTTGCTTAATCATCTGAAGCGCGTTTGCCTCCATTTTTGGATAATTAAGAGACATTTCAGCCTGTGCTTTTCCTGTTACCTGTTGAGCTTCTTTATCTGCTGTTGATTGCCCTAAACCAGCATTGAATTTTTCCTGTGATGCTGCAATCAATTTATCTAATTCAGGATCTCCAGTAGATTTACCTGATAATTGATTAATCGCGTCAGGACTCATTGAAAGCGAAGAATTTCCTATTGTAGTGTTTACGACATCGCCCATCCTGGCCGGTATCTGCCGTCCATCGCTCAATGTAACATTGTTGATTTTCTCGCCTTCTTTAGCCCTGGTAATCATGCCTTGCAAATATGGATCTGCTGCCGGCTGCTTAAGTGGCTGCCCGCTCTGCATCAATGGCGAAAATTGACCATTACGGGCATTAAACGACACATAGCCGTCTGATGTTGGAATGGCCTGAAAATAAGGATCAAGCCCTTTTGATGGATCGATCATCTTTTGCAGTTTGATTGCGTTGTCAACGTCGCCTGCCTGTAAAAGCTTATCGACCGCACCTTGATCTTTTAAGCTTATGCCTTTTAATGCACTTTGTTGAGCTTCCTGCATTGCAAGTTGATCTTGCATCATTTTCACTCTAGCAGCCTGTAATTCCTGTTCCTGCTGCTGCTGATTGAAGCCCATGAACCCCTGCGTAAAACCATTCACGCCTTTACCAAGCGCAGAGCCAAAATTCTGTGGAGTTGTAGACGGTCCAGAGTTAGCCAGCAAATTAGCGCCCATCTGCAATAGGCCCATGCTACCGGCTGACGGTTGAAATTGAATTCCTCGTAATGTTTCTAGGAGTCCTGCCATTGTTATATTCTCCCAACTGGACGATATGGAATTGGCTGATAAGGTCGGCGCTGTTGCATAGGTTGAGGCGCAGGTATCGGTATAGCTTGCGGCTGTTGCTGGCCCTGCATCATCATGTTGCCACCTCGCATTAATAATCCGGGAGCATTGCTAGACAACTTTTCAGATAAGGTTGATAGCAATGTAGGATTAGTTGCGCCAACGGTTTGCGGCAACGAACTAAATGCAGGCGTTATCGCTTGCGCAGCTTGTGATGCAGCAGGAGCGCCGCTTGTTGCCGTTGATAATGCTGGAGTGATATGGCTTGCTGCTTGACTGCCAATATTTGATGCTGCTGTTGCGCCAGTAGTGCCAGCACCAGCAGCACCACCGATTCCTCCGCCTAATGCGCCACCAATACCGCCCATCATTGCGCCCTTGCCTGGATCACCACCGAATGCCGCTGAACCGGCAGCGCCAAGACCAGCACCAACAAGCCCGTTAGCTAATGCAGCGCCACCAATACCAGCAGCAGTAGCCCCAAGTCCGGCAGAACCTAAAGCCGCAGTTAAAGCCGCCGTTAATCCTGTTCCAGATGCTATAAATGACATAAAGCCTCCGTTTTATCCTGTGCCAATCTGTATTGCTCAATAGTGTCCACAACAAGCGCTTTTTCAATCTCGTCTATCGGTTGCTCGTCTATTGCGTGATACGTTGAAAATACGCACTCTGTATGCGCTATTCCTGCCCGTTTATCTCCAGGTTTAGATATAAATGTTTTCGGCCCGGTAAACGTGCCTGCCGTGTCTCCATCTGTGATAGTCATCGTGCCGCTGACGAGTTTGGCGAGATGCTCAGTTAAGTGAATTTTTCCGGTAAACGTAGAGTTAGCAGGAGCTATCATTTCACGCTCATATACGCCGCCGGCAAAGTAATGATTAACAGGAATATCAATCTGCGGTTGTTGCTTTATCCAATCCTCAATAGCCTGTACGCGCTCGATTGGCGATAATTCTGCTATATCTGTCATCCTTTCAAGCTCCCCAACAATCCAGCCAATGAAGCCGCACCACCAAGCACTTGCCCAGTAGTATTGCTATAAATCGGGATCTGTTGACTCGACAGAGACGTACCGCCCATTGCCGCGCCGGGAGAAATGATGTTGGCGTATTGATTCAATGCGTTCTGCATCTGTGCCTGATCTGCTCCGTATATGCTCTGCAACTGGTTGAATATGTTGTCCTGGATGGCAAACTGGTCTTTATAAATGTCTTTGCCTTGCAATGCGTTCTGTGCTCTCGCTGCCGACTGTTGCAAATCAAGATTACGATTAAACTGATCAGCATTTTGCAATTGACCAGCATTAAACTGACCGGCATTCTGTTGGAATTGCGCGTTCTGCTGCGATGCGTTCTGTCTCTGTCCAGCATTGAACTGTCCGACATTAAGCGCAGTAGAGTTCAGCATATTCGCCATATCAGCTTTGCGTCCCTGTGCGTTCTCATAGGCTGTTCCGTATAGCTGGTTTCCGCTATCCATTGCCGCTATTCCTAAGTCTCTTGCGTTACGCTGCATCTGTTCTAATGCCAAACCTTCTGCAACACCCTGACGCGATCCACCATAGCCACCAGAGGCAAAAGCTTGATCGCCAATCTGCGGCAATACAGAAGTTGTCAGATTACGGATAGCATCATCATAGCCGCGCAAAGACTGATTAATATTAGACTGATGCATAGCGCCGAGATATTGATTATCAGGTCGGCCTGACAGCATCTGATTGATAGCTTTACTGGGATCATTTCCGCCCAATGCTGCCAAATTCTGCCGCTGATCAGTTGTGTAAGACTGCATATTAGCAGCGCCTGCCGTCCTGCCATTTGTCATAGCAGCAGTTGGGTCGAACTTGCCGCTCAGAAAGTCGTTACCAAGCTGGAAATTCTGAACTTGTCCGTATCTATCTTTCAGAGCGTTCGAGTAATAATCATTAGTCGCCGTCTGGTTTTGATTTAGATTACTGAAATTGTTGAAATACTGCTCAGCAAGTGGAAAAATGCCTTGATGACCGCCCGCACCCTGCAAATAGGGTGCGGCACCGGCCCACGGCGTTTGTTGCGTTGTTTGCGTTGTATTAGCCGGAGCTGGTGAACTGCCGCCCATTTGTTGTCTCCCGACAATAATTAATTGCGTTTGTTTTTGTTAAGTCTATCAATGACTCTGAAAAATATATTTGTCAGCCACGTTAAGATTATGCCGAATAGCCCGATTACCCAAGAGTGCTTGTCTATGAATGGAACGGTTTGAGCTACAACAGTACAAATACTAAAGCTATAACCGATATTAGTCGTGTGTTTAATGCCCTGCTCTGCTACATCAGCCAATTTTGCATAGCTATTCTCTATCATTCGATGTAACCTACTAACATGACACGCATAAGACATTATCTTTTGTCAGGAGTAAATAGGCCGAATACCCCAGCAATACCAAGTCCATATTCAACAACTTGGAGCGCCTGTTCTGGTGATACGTATTTAGAGGCGAACACGGAGCCTAGCAGCGCCAGTCCCCGCCATGTTGAAGGTTCTCTTAAACGATCTGTGAAGTAGTTCATAATGTCTCCCGACATTGATTAAATTTCTGTTGAATAGAGCGTCTGCACTGGCTCTAGCCCCAATTTAGCCCCCAATTTAGCCCATCCTGGACGATTAGACGACATTGTTACTCGCTTGCATCCTGCTGCTCTGCAAAATCCTGTAATTTCAGGCCACAGCTTATTAATATATTCTGATTTACCTATATTATACGCGCACCAGATGTTTCCCTCTAGCCCATCAAAGCCTTTATTTATACTGATGATGATAAAACCTGAAAAACGATTATCAGCAATTCCAACAAGTAATACTGAACTCCTGTTTTTAATTGCGAAATATACGTCCTCAGGAAGCCAGGTATAATTACCTTTGTTAAGAATATCGTTAAGACCTTCTCTAACATCGCCCCATACCTCGCGTAATTGTGTATCGGGATCAATAGCAACAAGACGGCAAGTCATCCTAAGAGCACCCATGCAGAACCGTTATAACGATAAACCCCAATCCCGCTTCCAGGATTCCAAGTGGTTCCGTCTGCGTAACGTATATCTCCATCGCGAGGCTTTTCTGGTGCTGCATATGATTTATCTAAGTGTCCAGCAGACAAAGCGTTAATAGCTGCCGATATTCGCTGAAATTCATCAATCAAATACCGTTGTAAATCAGATGGATTGCTAGGCGGCTGATTAGGTGAATATTCAATACTGCTGATATTTTCTGTTCTCATTACCATCGCCCTCCCTGTTGAATATCAAGTTGGAAACTATCCAGCCTCCACTGGCTGGCTGTTCCTGTCTCAAATCTAATAGCGATATAACGCCCCGATACTAAACAATCATTAGCAATTGTGCTGCCGATTTTATGCGTCATGCTAGTGTATGTTGGATCGGCATAAGGGTCATCTGCATAGCCAACTTTTATTAAAACGGTTTCGCCATTGTTCCCGCTGATTCTAGGCCTGACTCCCCTGATAAGTTTTATTGTCTCAGGAGCATCAAAACTCAGCCCTCTGCGTTCCAAATAAGCGCTGATTGCTGTTCCATTGGCTGAGCTTGTACCATCAAGCAAATACAGTTTTGAATCATTGCTAGCAAGCAAAACAGAGGCCTTTCCTGGTATGTAATCACCTTTGTTCCACGCCGTTAAATTAGAATCCCATGAGTCTGTATCGCTATCCCATGAACCGGAGTTATTGACAGCTACATGACCGAATGCGGCATGATTGACATTCGGCATTGATCGAAAAGAGACTGTTCTGTCTTTATAGTTCCATACCAATGCCTTATTACACGTTGTTGATCCGATGGACGGATAGCAAACAAAAATCTCGTTCATGTACGGATTTTTTACGACAAAAACCTTGCCCTGCCCGTCTGCGTCGATGTCATCAAAAAATGTTCGCCTAGTCTGCTTATCAAGCACAGAATTAGGTGAACTGCCGTCATGAACAATGACATCATCACGAGTAACAACAAGATGCAGCCCGTCATACTCAACCGCACAATTAAGCCCCATTGCTCCGTGATCGAATAATTTTCTGAACGCAAAAACATTAACGCCGCCTGTCCAACTCATCATCCAAGTAGAGTCTTGTTTATAGATGATGAATGAATCACGCATTTGCAGGCCATCAACTATGGCATCTCTACCTTCTGCAAGATCAGCCTCGCCAGCATCTTTTGTAGGGTCTGTTTCATCCCATGACGAAGGCAATGCGCCCGGTTGCGCTTTATGGCTCCACTTCACCATGAACGGATAATTAGTCGTTGTCTTAGTGATGTTGAGCGCAATAAGGTAATTTTTAAACGCTCGAATACTCTTACAATACGTATTTGCCGGCCAGTTAGTCAGCGCCACAAAATCATTAGCTAAATTCAAATCCCACGCATGAGGATAATTAACGGCATTACCGGCATTGATGATTGGCACACCGCTGAGCATGGTGCTAGTCCACTCGTTTGTAACTCCAGTAAGCGGAGCGGCGGGCGTTAATTCGGTATGCGTAACAGTGCCGCCCGGCGACGAAACCGCAAACACTTTAGATGCGGAGGTATAAATCCAATACGGTTCTCCTGCGATATTCAGCGCCACGATGTGCTGCGGAGCTACAGATGGCGAAGCATAGGCCTCGTTATAGCCGAACGCCTGATAAGCATAGCCATCAAGAAATCGGATATTTAATGCATCAGTCCAGGCATTATCAGGCAATTCATGAACAGATAAATCTTTAATAACGCCTATCTGTCCTATATTGGCAATATTAATTAATGCCATAAGGCTTTACTCGTAAAGAATCTTCATTTCATCAGTCATTGGGTCGGGTTCATTCCCTTCAGAAACCCAAACAAGATACTCCTTATAATGCCTGTTCCCTTCGTCCATTGGGATAACTTTATTTTTTTCAGCATCAAAAATACAATGCTTACCTAGAATATACTTAGTCATTGTTAGAGCCTCGCGTCCGCTTCTATATAATTGTTTGCTGCAAAAGAAAAGTTGCAGTTTGCATTTGCAGCCGATGATATAGCAGTCATTCTGCAACCGTTAACATTAGCCTGGCCAACGCTAGGTGTTCCTAAATTCGATAAGGTAATGCCCGAAAAATCGACCGCCATTGTCGGCGTTGCCCTCATCGTTACCGGGAATTTAATAGTCCATGATCCTACAGCGTTACCCGCATAAGCAGGGAAGTTACCGGCTTGCATCGGAAGCCCTTTCCAATACCGCCTTTGTACTCGTGCCAGTTCTTGCTGATAATCTTCCGGCTCAATGGCGGAATAATGGCTTTCGGCGCTAAGCTTTACCCCGGTAATATAAAAATAGTTAGTATCGGCATCGTTAAAATTAACTTGGTTAGCTGTAGCCAAAAAATTTCCTGTTTGCCATGATCCTGCTGTTGTTTGGTAGGTATTCCCGCTCATTAATGTCCATATAACCGCGCACCCAACACCTGTTGTATAATCCCAAGTACCGGCAGAAGGAGAGGCAGGGATAGTTAATTCTTTAAATTCCCAAGTTGATGCGCTATTAACCGTATATTCAAGGATAACTGATCTATCTGATCCAGAATTTCTTAAAGCAACACAAAAGGTTCCAGTTTTACTGCTCCATACCCAAAAACCAAGTTTTAATGGTTTTTCAGCTAAATTTAGCCAGTCATACCCCTCAATATGCGCCAGAAGATAAGTGTAGTCTCCCGGCGCTACTGCTGCATCAGCGCCAGAACAACGAACAATCGCTGCATTAGTGAGAAGATAACCAGCATCAGCAACAGAAGGCATACTTCCAGGGGTTCCAACGCCTAAATTATGTGTCGCCGTAGTCGTCTTTCCTAGCTTCCAAACGTCCCCTATGTAATCGCCATTAACCGCTCCAATAACGCTTTGGTCATCCTGTTGAACATTAAACCGGCCATTAATAATAAAGTTCTTGGCTGGCTTGCTGTTGATTTGGTCTTGTATAGGCTCCAATACCCCGTCTACATAATTAAGCTCGGTATGAGTGGGCGTTACAGCCCCGGTTATATTCGGGAAAGTCGCCTTTATTGTGGATTTAATCAGCCTTAAATGGTCATCGCCTTGTGATTTAGGATCGCTTCCAGGCGGATTTGCTGGCACTAAATCTGAGATATATGTTCCTGTTTCTAAAGCCATATTATCAATCCGTTAAAATGTTTGATCGTGGTCCACTGGCAAGCTCTGTTGATAGTGTTGCTAGTGATTGTTTGCGGTGTTCTTTATCGTTGATTTCCTGCAAGGCAATGTCAAAAGCGCCTTTTGCCGTGCTCAATAATTCGTTGTCTCTGATATAAGCTGCGCACTCCATGAGCGCAGCATGCAAATACAGATCAGGATGATTTGTAAGCAGCCAATTAGTAGGACTAGCATCAGATAGCGTCAGCAATCCTGTATAGCGCATAACAAACGTATAGGCCTTGTCTGCTGGCCTATCAAATGCGATATTGGATGCATCAATGGTCCAGTAATCAGGCTGTCCAGATGTGTCATAAACCTGCATCTCTTCCGGTATCAGATATCGCATTTCCAGCCTGTCACCGTAATACGTCAGCCATAGGTCTTTAGGCTCTATAAATCCAGCAGGCAGCGCAATTGTTCTGGCATTAATAGTCGCGGCCAGCGTAGTTTCTTGCTCAGTATTATTAAGCTGCACAAGCCGATTAATGCGAGACTCGGCCAGCGTAATGAAATCAGGAATAACAGATGTTAAATCTGCCCTGTGCGCCCAAGATGCAACAGCAGTTTTAAGCTCTGTATAGGTCGAGATCGCCATTATTTGCGCCGGTTATATTTACGCTTTACTGTTTCAGGCTCTGACTCAATTTCTGGCTCATGCTCCGTTTCTTCTAGCGTAATTACTGGCTTATCTTCAACAATGCGCCATCCTGCATTAATCAGTTCTTCAGTCAGATACTGAACGTGAGTCCTGCCGTGTTTATCGTGTTCAATTAGCATTTTTTGCCACCGCCGCCTTTGCCTTTGCCTTTACCTTTACCTTTCATAATTGTCTCAAGTTAAATTGGGCGTCCCTGCCCGTTGAAAACTAACTAGTTGCAAACGGAGTTGCTACAGAACCGGAGCCGATAATGGTTCCATTGATGCCCCATAGTGCGCCTGTAATTGCCACAACCCTGAATGAACTTCCGGCTTTCATGCCGGTTGTGGTGCCGTTGCCAGCGATAGCAACATGAGTCGAACCGTCAGCTGCAAACGCGCTGATCGCTGTTGTCAGAGTTGTGTTAGCATCGCCACCGAAATCAATAGCTCCCACCAGGAAATCTGCAGCGTCTCCCGTGATAACTTTCGCTGCGCCTGATGAAATGCTCTTCTTGACCAGAAAATCAAAATTGATGCCCTCTTCTGCCTCTGGTAGCGTTACAGTCGCCCCGGTTGCAATATCGAATACGATAAGTGCGCCTGATTCCTCTTTTTTCAGCGTCCGTGCCGCTGTAACCGTGATGACTTCACGATGCAAACCGGTAGCAACACAACCATCAGTCGTCTTGCCGTTAAGCAGTTCTAAATTTGTTGATAAACTCATTTACAATTCTCCTTTAAGCGTTAGCTGCGCCGATTAATCGACACCCCCAGTTAGGCCGTAAAGCGGCGAATCCGTATAAAATGTCAAGACGGACAATCAAACGGTCATTGATAATGTCTGAATCCTGCCAGCAACGAAGCGACACGCCGTCTTTCACACGACGAGCGCACTTGTTAGCCTCATCGAATAATGGCAAATCGCCCGTGATGAACTGATAGGCATTCTTGTGATACATCAACGATTGGACGTAGTTGGTTGAAGCGCCACCAACGAAAGTAATATCTGCTCCGGTTTCCGGTAATGCAGATACGTTTTTACGTGCGCCCGTAGATTGCAGAGCAGGCCAGAATGTCAGCGTCTGAGATCCAGCAGCACCAGAAATAGCGGTTACAACGAACTGTTTCAGGTGTGGGTAGTTTTGCTTAGTCTCAGGATGTACGTCATAAACGCTTTCAAACGTAAACACAGAACCAACCGTGACAGTACCACCAGAAGTCACAATCGTAGTATCACCGTCAGCGATAGCCGCATCATTGACTGTTACAGTGGTATGGTCTGCGCCGTTTTGAAGAGTCCAAACGCGCTCATTCTCATACAGGTCAGCCATTGCCAGACGGCCATAGAAGCCTTCACGCATGGCTTCTTTAACCTGTGCAGAGTCTTGGAATACGCCTTTCATGCCGTTGACCATCTGGCTCATAGTCACAGAGTCAGTCATCAGGTAGCGTTTACCGTCGATAGGCGCTAATGCCTGATTCAGTTTTGCACGAGCAAGACCAGGAACAGTAAGGTCAGTGATTGATGTGCCAGCCGTACCAACCAAGTTTGCCGTTGCTTTGGTTGCATAAGCAATGAAATCTGACTCGATAACAGAGATAAGCTTACTGACAGCCGGTTCAATGTAGTTTTTGCTCAGGTCATTAAATGCAGCGTCATTGTTAACTGACTGCACCAGTTCTTGAGAGGTGAACTGCATCGAAACGTGTTTACGTGTCGCAACAGTAATGGTCTGATTGGTTTCTTCGGTGTCTTGGATATTGAGAACTGCGCCGTCTGTTACTTCGTACTCGTTTGGTTCTCTAACGCGCAACTGTGAGCCTTTTTTACCCATGCCATTGCTTTTAAACTGATCATCATACTGCCGGTCAGTTGTTCCGATAAAAGACGCTTTCTCATGCAAAATGCTGAGCGCTTCCTTTGTGATCATATCGATCACTTTAAATGTATTACTCATTGTGTCTCCCTATGGGATCATGCCGTCATACGACGGGAATTAATTAACCTAATTTGCGCCTTTGCTCCCTTCTCATACGGTCATATTCAGCATCGGATAAGTTAGGATCGAAAATTGTTTTTTTGCCTTGGCTTGCTGCCTTATTTCCGACGGTGGGCACTGGATTTGCCGCCGTTGGTGTCTGCTTCTTAAGCGAATTGGCTTTCTTTAGCGCCAGGTCATACAACATGGCCTTACGCGCTAAAACAATATTGTCTGCCCGTGAATGGCTCAAATTAATCAAGTCTTGGTCAGAATAGCCTGAGTCTTTCAGGTAGCTTATAAGCTCCTGTTCATCTTTCTGGCGGACTTCTTGGTTCTTCCATTCCGGTATTAAATCGTTTATCAGCCGCTCTGACTCTTTAGCCAAATGCTGCTGTAGTTGTTGCTGTTGCTCATGGGCTTGTTGCTGCTGTAGGTAAGCTTTGGCCTGTTGAGCTTCGTACATTGCCGTCTGACGCTGCTTGAATATCTCCTGCTGCTTTAGGTATTCATGTGGATTGTTCTCAAGCAGGTTTTGCCAGTCCGGTTGCCCTTCATTGGCGAATAACTGTATTTGAGATTCCAGGCGCTCAACGGCCTTTGATAAGAGCTGTTGATGCTGCGTGTACTGTTCGCGCTGTGTCTCCGCCTCTTTCCGAATTTGCGCGGCTTCCTCGAATCGTTTCGCGGCAGCTTGCTCTTTCTGGTAATTGGCTATTAACTCATCGCGCGTAACCTGCTTTTCCTCGCCATTGATTTTTACAGTGTATAAATCAGCGGGAGGCGTTTCTGATTCATGCGCGCTATCGGTTAAATCATCATCAGTAGCTGTAATAGCATTGATTAACGATTCATCTGGATCTGGCGCAGTCTCAGTAATTACTGTTGATTCTGCGCCGGTTACGGTAGCTTCATCTTCCATAGTGTTTCCTTAAGGAGTTTGCTGTCATCACGACAGTGTTTAAAAAATCAATTATTTTGATTCATTCAGCTTTTCTTTCAGAGCATAGCCCATTAAAGGCCAGAGTTCTTCTTTGGCATTGGCTATAGCAATGTTGATACCTTTTTCGGGTACGTCATTTTCTGGAGATGCTGCTACTGATGGTTTACCTGTAGCAGCAAAGCCGTTCTGCAATGTCAACACAGCCCAGCGTAGTATCTGCCCTGACTTAGATACATGCTTTACAATTTCAGTATCAACTATGTTAGCTTCAATATCTTCAGACGTTACCCTTGGGGCTGTTAAGCCTTTGGTTTGGATTTCTTTTTCTATTTCGTTGTCGCTCATCGTTCTCAATAATCTATTGGTTTAAATTAGCGGGGCCTTGGCTTGCCGCTGGTTGTTGATTCGGTAATATGTCCGGCGATTGCAGAACCTGCATAATTGTCTGCACCACCAACGTCTGTATGGTTTCTGGTGTCATACCAGCAGAAACGGCTTTAACACGGTCTGATTCAGCTTTGTATGCGTCAATATCGAGTTTTCGCACTTCAAGTGATTTATCCTGCTCCAATTCAGCAATACGCGCTTGCATCTGTTGCAACATCTGTTTGCCTTGCTCTATAGTATGCTGCATCTGCATTTCTTGCGGAGTAGGGCCATCTTCGTTCTGCAACTGTGGCGGCAGCATGATTTTCAGGCGTTTGGAGATCTCATCAGCGCCAGGCCAATCAAGATTTTTAGCCAGCATATCGCCAATGAACGGAGCGGCTTGCGGAAATGCGCGTAATAGCTCAATCATCTGATTGGCTGCTTCTTCTCTGCGAGTCGTGAACGATGGACCAGTGCTGACGGTTAAATCATACTTGCCTGCTGACAGGTCGTAGATACGCTCTGCGCCTTCTTCCAATTGTGATTGCTGCCCAATGCGTACATTCTGCGGCTGTTTGCCATCATCACCACCCAATACGCGAATAATGCGATCACCGTTATAAACGTGCGGTATCAGGTCGATCAGAATGCGGCCTGTATGACGAATAGAGCGGTTTAGGTTGTCGATGAAATGGAACGTACTGGTATCTGATTCACGCTGACGTGCCATGATAGCCTTGCCGCTTGTCTCATTTGATCTAGCACCCATGCCAGCATCATAAATGCCTATGATTGCCTTCATATCATCAGATGCGTTCAGGGCTTCCTGCAATGCGCCAGCCGGGACACCATCAAACGGCTGTCTTTGCGGAGGTATACCGCCATCAAACTCGATATACGGCCATGATTTTGTATTGGCTGTCTGCCATTTAGCGGCATCAGTGTTAAATGAACCCTTTGGCCCGATATAAGGCGCTTTAGGCGCTAATGCGACTAGTTCTGTTGATGTTGTGCGCCAGTAATTAAACATGCGCTGAGGGTCTTTAGCATCACGCACTAACGAGCGCAATACGCGTTTACCTTCAACATTGATCTCTTCGCCATAGACAGGAATAATCGGAATATAACGTCCGGCCCAATCATTATTCTCAAGTATTTCAGCACCCGACATAATGCGCTGCATTACTTTGTAACTGCGCGCCTGTCTGTCACCAGTGACAACCAGTCCTAACGTGTCGAATGTATCTTGATTGGCTTTATACTTCTCGGCATCCAGGATCATGCCGTTAGATAGCTGAACGATTACTTTAGGAACCTCATCACGAGTCCAGTATTCAGCAACTTGAACAAATTCGTTCTCCATCCAAGGGGCAGGAAGATCCTGATAGGCTTCGTCCCAGCCTTTACGATCATTAGCCCCTTTATATTTAGCCTTGAACTGATGCTTAGGCATCGTATTGACGACAAAAGCCCTCATCCAATCACTTGAATCAGCCTTTGTGCTTTCTGGATCACCATAGACCGAGAATGGATTAGCAATAGTCTCGATGACAATATCTTTATCAAAACTATCGTCGTGCGCATAATCGACGTTTACACGCCAATAACCGAAACCCATAGTTACTGCTGACTCTAACGCCGTGTCATAGGCAACATCAGCATTGGATGTGTACTCGATATTGCGGATTAATCCGTTGATAATCTCTGCTGTTTCTGGATCAGCTTCTGAGTCGGCTGGATGGATTTTAATAGACGGCTTATTCTGCCTGGAGTCATTGACGACTTGACGAATAAAAGCCGGTAGACGGTTGATAGTAAGGCATGGCCGTCCTTCTTGCTCTCTTTGCTGACGCACATTCTCCGGCCATTGCTCAGCCAGTCGTGCAAATTTCAGGTCGGACAAAGCGGCATCGCGGTTTTCCTTTTCCGCTTCTGCTGCTAACTTGAACGCTTCTAGCGCGTCTTTAAGAATGTCACTATCGGCCATAAGTCCTGGAAGGAAAGTTACGTCATCACGACGTTACAAAATCAGCCTAAGCTGATGTTACGATATATCATAACATATATTAGCAAATGTAAATATTTTTCTTTACTAATACGATATTTCGTAATTATTTAGGGAATATGATTCGTTCACACTTTGGAAGTGTCTCCTCGGTATGCAACACAAGCCTTGTTGGATTATCAGCAGATAATGAGACTGGATATTCCTCAATTAGCTCATAAAACTCATTCATATATTCGCTATCTCCTGATGTACTCCATCCGGTTGAGTATCCTTTAGCAATACAAACAGCAGTATTTGTTTCTGGGTCGTAAATAAAAAGTCTGTTCATTGACATAAATTCCTCTCAACCCATCCATCCGCCGCCACCATAAACATTTTTATGCGGTTTCTTGCGGTTCTGTTCATCAAAAATATCTTCTGCAACGATAGCAGCCATCCCTGCCGCGTCACAACAATGTGATGACCAATCATGATCCGGTCCTAATCCTATACCCCTGTTCTCGTCTCGCTTCTCATGATACCAGCCTAACGCATCCAATCCGCCTTTACACTTAGGCTCATTGAACCAGCATTGAGCGAATATGCGTCTCATTGCCTCTATACGCTGAGTTGCTGCTCCTGATCCTTGGTTCTTGATCACCGTCACATCAAAGCCAGCTCTACGAAACTCTGACTCATAAGTTACGTCAAAAACTTTGTCATGATTTACACCGTCATGAGGCAGATATATCTTTGCTTTGCTATAACCATTTCCATTCAACCAAGCAACATGCTCTGCTAATGGTTGCCCAATAGCTTCATAATAATCAAGCCATCTAATCTCTTTGCCAACAAACTGCACGATCCACATGGAGAATGCGTCAGCCTTTGCTCCGGTTCCACCAATATCACAGAATGCTCTATATGTCATAAGCGGATCTGCTGCAACATGGCCTATTCTGTGCTCTTGTCTTGCCATGGCTAAGTGTTTGGCGAAATATGCGCCAGATGACACAGTGACATAATCGCCCTCCCATACGTGATCATATTGATCTGGATTCATGCGTAAATCGTCCAATCGTTCATTCTCCAATTCGGCAGGGAACCAAGGATTATCAGACCAGTTAGCACGAACAACGACTGCGCCAGTAGGCGGTTCTTCTCCTCGCAGGAACATATCAACCGGATCTGTTTTGCGTCTTGGGTTAAAGCTAAACCATATTTCTGAACCGGGCTTTCTTATTGTTGGGCGAAGCATCCGCAATGATGTTGCCGACAGTGTTTGAGCTTCTTCAACCCATGCCCTATCGAAACCCTCTAACGACTTAATAGAGTCTGCTGTGTGATCTTGCATACCTTGGAATATGATAATTCCATCCCCAGGCGTCTTGATAACATCGTTTAGAACTTTAAAGCCTTGCAGTTCGCCTAATCCATACTCTTGCAAGCAATCCTCAAGCAGGCGCTTTGCGGACTCTTTTAGTGACTTCTGAACCTCACGAATACAAACCGACCTCATGCCTGGGTTCCGCAAGTGATCGTCTATCAACATTCCCCCAAAGAAGCGGCTTTTGCCGCTTCCTCGTTCGGCCCCCGTATGCAGCTTTATACCTACTTGGCTGCAATAACGGGGAGAATACCTCTGCTGTTTGTATGCTTAAAGTTTTCATTGATTATTTTGGCTTAACTATCACCCTTTCTACTTTCGATATGGTGTGTTCAACGCTGCCGTTTATCTCTTGCTTAATCGGCGCATTGAATCCATGCATCGCGTTAAGCTCTTTTACAGCCGATGTAATGTCTGATGCCTTATCAGGAGCAGACAAAACTCCTTTTAACGCTCTAATCGAATCCTCGCGAGTCCATAAGTGCAATTGAGCGACTTCTGCACGCAACTCTTCCACCCTCGCTGAAACATCGCTGTTTTGCATGAGAATATATGCGTTATTCTGCACTGTTTCTGGCTTCATATTGTTCGTACTGTACGCACTACGATAAGCATCAGCTTGTGATTTGCCACTTGCGACAGCCTGAGCAAACGCTTCTTGTTTAGGTGTTAGTGCCATCGTCTCCGCCCTTATCAATATTCATTTATTCCCCACATCATCCTCAATGCCCGTTCAATTTCATCAGCCGCCTTTCGCTTTGGAAGCCTCTCAATGATATCTGGCGGTAGTCTAATCGTTATCGTCTGCTTTTTATCCGCTTTTGGTTTGCGTCCTGCGCCTTCCCTGGCTCCGCCTCGTTTTTTGGGTTCAGATAACTCTTTCGACATATCCTTCAATTTCATTATCAGTTATCGTCAACAGTTTTTCGTCGCTGCCGTAATCATCCCATACGTCATGAATGATTTGTGCCAGCTTGTCGGTATCGTAGTCATCGTCTACTGCTGCATAAATAGCATCGTAAATGCGGTTTATGTTTGAGGCCGCTAATTCTTCTTGGCCGTTCCAATCGCCTACAGAATGTGATGTTGCTTTGATGCTTGATGGTTTCATTGTTATTATCCTTGTTTAAATTACTGCGCTTACATGAGAGTTGCAAAAAGACTCCCAGTACCAGTTTAAATCTCCATTGCCTGCGCTTTCATCGTCAATAATTAAAGAACTACCGCCAGATGTGTTGCTCAATGGATTAAGCTCTAATTCAGGAAAGTTGTTTTCCAGCCACTTTATGTAGGCATCGAATTCCCCGTCACAGGAATCTTCGGCAATAGTCAAAATGGCTGATTCAGATCCTACGTGTGGAGCCTGTATTTTTTCTGCGTCAGTTAAATTCAGGTATGGCATTTTTATTCTCCCGATTCAATAATTTCAAAATCATAACTAAATAACGCTTTTGTTATTCCAGTTGTTTTAAACATATCAGGCGTTTCTGGGTTGGTGGCTTCAAGCGATACATAGTAATCATCTTTGATGTTGATGATCTTGTATTCTCTTCTTGATCCTTTTCTTTCTCTGGCGATGTCGCCTATTTTTATTTATCAATCCAAAAATAATAATGATCTATTGATAAATCATTAGTGCCGTAATCAGCCATCACCTCGGCGGCAGACATAAATTGATTTTCGTATTGCTTTGGATCGATATTATTGTTTGCACAGTAAAGACAAAGATTGTCATAGTAATAACCTATATCTCTGTTTCTGTTGTGCAATTTGATTGCATGATCAGGATGATGCGCGTTCGTTGAGAAATTTAATTTTTCTGATAATTTTTTCATTTTTATTCTCCTAATTTGTTCCTGGGAATCCGAAACCGTGAACATAGTATTTCACATTAGAATGAATTACGCAATACTTTTATCAAATGATAATAAATGATTTAAGCCAGAAATTCCCTTGCCCGATTCTCCCAACCAGCTAGGAACACGGCTTGCGATGGATCGCGCTTAACGATGCCGCGATAGTATTTGATTCGCGCTTCTATTATTTGAAGAATTAACATTCTGGCACCAATCAACTCTAAAACATCACGCGCTTTTTTTATGGTAACACCGCCAATAAAACCGTCTGAGTTTTCAGTATTTTGAAACAGAACAAATTGCAGCGTCTTAATCGCTTGCTTTGGCCCCATATTTACAGCCATATCAAACACAACAGGCTGCAATGATTGTGGAAGTTTGTCTATTTTCGGCTTATAAAAATATTCAGCCTTGTATATCTCTGCTGCTTCCTGTTTTGTCAGGGCCTTAACGTCTTCTTGACTGCATTCCTTACCACGCCATGAATTAAGTGTTTTTAGTGTCACCCCAAATTTTGTATAAGAACCGTGATCATTTTTGTTATTAGAATACCCCCCCTCACGCCTGATTATGTCGCTTATCATTTCGTCTACTGTTTTGCTCATTCTGGATAACTCCCGTTTCTACAAAAATAAATAAACTCTTTTTGCCTAATCGACTCTCTCAACCGCTCCGCACTTCGTTGAGCTGATATTATTTCATATACTCCAATCTCTAGCAGATCGCGTTCTTTCTCGATCTCTGCTAGTTCTCTGCGCTCCAGTACTGATGACCATGAGAACAGAGAGAATAGGTTAATTGGGCCGCATTTGATCATTTGTTACGCTCTCGCCTGCCTTTCCCAATTCGCATATGCTGATAATGGAGAATTTCCGTACCCAGCAAAACCTGCATCATCTGCACATTGCCAAAACCCGCTGATTTTTTTAATATGTGGTTTCACGCCGCTTTTCTCCTCTTCATTTCCAAATAACTTAATGTCGCCGACAATCGTGCGTCAGCCTCGTTTATTCCATCAGCCACTAGCCAGCATATCTTTTCCGCAATCGCTTCTATATCGTCATCAGATAGCGTTATTCTGTGCTGTATGGCGTAGTTGTTTAGCCAGTTGACATCTCTCTCGTAGTCGCTGATTTCATTCATCATTCAATCTCCGCCAGCCTAAGCAAGCAACATCATAACCATCCTTAGTTTCTAATGCTCATTTATAACCCAAAAAATAATTCTTGTATTTGTTGTATCTTTTCCTGACAAACTTTGCGCTTTTAAAAGCTTTTCTGCGATCTGTACCAAACCTGTTAATTCTGTACTCAGCTAGTTTATTAATGCTTGTCATTCGTCATACTCCATCTGAATCAGCAATTGCAGACTATGAATAGCCTTCTCTAAATCCTGCCGGCCATTCTTGAACTTATACCGGGTTATATACGCAATAGCATCGCCAGCCATATGTCCAATATCATTAGCATGAGTATATTGCGCCGGCTGAATTTTTAGCCGTGAGTAATGATCGCCACCTACTTGTGTGCTTAAAGCCCCTTTTTCTTCGATTTCAGCCACGTTTACAATTCCCCCACCTGGAAGTATTAATTCATCCTGTTTCGCGCAGTCTTGCGCTTCTATTTCGTCGTTATCCCATCTGTTCACTTCAAATCTCCTGAATCTCAATCCCATGCACCATCAGCATTAATTTCCGCTTGATGATGTATGCCGGTAGTTTTCTAGTCATGGCTGATTTCACATCAACCACAATTGTTTTATTTTGCGCTATGTCGTGAAAAACGAAGTCGGCCACATAACCGCATTGCTTTTCCGTTTTCGCATCGCTACGACGTTTCTGAGCAGGAATTAGCGTATATTTAACCTGAGTCTGTAGGTTATCTATCTCTCCTGCTTCTTCTCGCCATTTCAGAGTCTGGTAATAGCTAGCCTCCTTGCTGCTATCGAACTCTATTCCGTCATAGAGCGTTTTACGGTTTTTGTATTTAGTTGCTCTCATTGCTCATCCCTCACTTCATCACTCCACCAGCGCATTGTCGGGCCGTCGAATTCAACTGCTGCTACCATAGTTTCCCCATGCCTATTCTTGTCAACAATGATTAAGTTTTTCTGATGCCCGTCATCATCTTCTTCTCTGTGCAGTAGCAGAATACTGTCTGCTTCCTGCTCGATAATTCCTGAGTCTCTTAAATCGCTCATTCGTGGTATCTGATCGCCACGGTTAGCATTTCCTCTGTTGAGCTGCGCCAGGACAATCACAGGTATTTTCAGATCACGCGCAAGGTTTTTCATCTGCGTTGCAATCTCTCCAACGTCTAAATTCTGGTTTCCTGTGGCGTTATCTGCTTTTACCCTGGTAAGGTAATCAACAATAACCAGATCAAGACCGCCATCCATTGCCCAGGCTCTGCATTGGAGCATGACATCAGAAACTTTCATCACGGTTTTATCGCAGACTCGAATATCAAGCTCAGATAGCGTTTTTGTTGATGCAGCCACCCTGGACCATTCCAATTCATCAAAACCGGCTGTACGGTATTTTTTGGCGTCAATCCGTGCCATCTGAGCAGAGAACCGAAAGGATATTTGGTCAACGCTCATTTCTGTTGAAATTATGCCGACTCGTTTTTTAGCAAGAGCGACATTAAGCGCAACTGATACACCAAAGGCTGTTTTTCCGACTGCCGGTCTTGCTCCTACAATGCACAGGTCAGACGGATGCAGAGTGCCTAAGATGTAATCAACTTTAGGTATGCCGGTTTTGATTCCGTCCGGTTCTTCACTTCTATCTAGTGTGTTCTCCAGCTTTTCAACCATGATTTTCATCATTTCCTTAGCCGTGAACGAATACTGCCTATGCTCTGCTGTGGTAAACAGGCGCATTGATTCCGTTACGATCTCGCCTAACACGTTTGCCGCTGGTGTTCCGTCTGCAATCGCTTTCATTCCATCACGCAGACGCTGATACATTCGAACGTCTGTAACTTTGTCGCGTAATGATTTCAGGTAATGAGCGTAATTCTTAGCAGACCCAAAAACATCCTTTTGCAGATGCCCAAGAGTAGCAACCATTGATTGATCGTTTAGCTCGTCTGAGACGGTAAAAATGTCAGGAGTAATGCCACGGCCTGATAATTTCACAATCGCGTGAATAACAGCCTTTCTGCGGTCAAATAACGTTAGGTCTAATGGTTCTGTTAGAACTAACTCAGGATGATTTAATAAAACACTGGTTATTACATCTTCCAGGTTTTCTATGTCATCACGGATAGCCATCAGATCACCTTCCTTTGTGCTTGCTGTGCTGGTTGCTGTCTAAATCCTCTTGGTTGACCGTTTGCGTTGTTATTCAAACTCCATGTTGCAAGGCAAGCTTTCCAGGATTTTATTTTCGTCTTTCCTCTCATCCATCCGTTAGCTTCATAGTGATTGAAAAAATACTCTGCATTTATCGAGTATTGTTTTTCATCTATGTAAGCCTGAATTTCAGATACAGAAGGTTTAACAAAACCTGATTTTCCTATTGATAGATTATTGTTAGGTTCTATTGGTAGATTAGTGTCCCGTTTTTGGGACTGGTACCCGTCCCGTTTTTGGGACTGGGTAGTCCCGTTTTTGGGGCTGGTCCCGTTTTTGGTACCAGTACCGTTTTTGGGACTGGTTTTTGGCTCTTCAGAATGTCTATTTTTAACGCCAATTAGCTTATAATAATTTCCTGCACCAACTCTGCGACGAACAGAAATAAGTCCTAATGATTCTAATTCTTGGATGTTCTTCATGATCGTTTTCCTATCAAGGCAAGTATCTTTTTCAAGTCTTGATACAGACGGGTAGCATTCATTTGTTTCGCTGGCCCGATCCGCCAAAGACAACAACAACAATTTTTGAGAAGGCTTGAGCGATTGCTCCCAGGCCCATCTTGTTGCATCTAAGCTCATTGCCTACTCCATTCGCTTAGTAGTTTGTCGCTTTTGTCTCTATTGCAAACAACGCAAGCAGCAACAAGGTTATCGTCTTCATTTGAGCCGCCTTTTGCTAAAGGCAAAATATGATCACATTGAAGGTCTACATTAGTGCTTCCGCAGTATTGGCATGTGTAATTATCTCTAGCAAATATGCGCTCCCTTGTTTCTTTCCATATATTCCAAGGAAGTCTTTCGTCTGTAGTTTCTAAAGGTTTAACTGGAAACCAATCATCAGTTATCAGTTCATTTTCAACTAATGATTGTTTTGTTTTTTCTAACGAATTCGAATCTACCCTTAAGTAAAACGCCATTTCTTCCAATAAAATTGCCTTATCATTATTTAGGCGAATGCAAAGGATCATGACATAACGCCGCTGCTCGACCTCTGAAAGCATTTGTACTTTTGGATCTGTAGCGAATTCGTGATACATGCGAAACCAGGCGTTAGCCATTGTTATTTACCAGATATAAGGCGCAAAACCTCATCATCTACGGATGATGAATCTTGCATTTTTAGCAAAGATAGAGCCGTACTTATTGCTGAGCGGGCTTGTAATAATTTCCCTCTGTAAACGCAGTCAAGCGCGTACTTTAGGTTAGCTATTGCTCTATCGGAATTTGACATATTTGTATTTGGTGACATAATTAAGTCCTCGTTGTATTGGAAAGCCCGGTAATGATGTCGCAGTCGTACCGGGCTTTTTTGTTATTTCAATCTGCTAAAAACCTGAGCCAGTCTGTCATGCTCCATTTTTTCGCCTAGTGTTGCCGCTGGGGAAATCACGAAGTTTCGAGACATTTGGTTGTTCTGTCGTTTACCAGGGTTAAGCAATTTAGCTCTAATGCGGCGATCTGCTGCGGTTATGGTGCGTTTACACATTTCTGTTCGCCTCGGTCAAGGAAGCGCATTCTTCAGCAGCTTGTCTGCATACTTTTTCAATGCTTTTCTCTGTTGCCGCAGGTATTCTTATCAGCCCTAAGTAGTTTCTAAGTTTTCTGACTACTTTTTTTCTTGATTTTCTATTCATTTCCGTTCCTCAAATTTCTCGCAATCTCTCAACCCATCGCCACCCCAGAACAAATCATTATCTGGTTCATTTCCGAGTTTTATTCGAGCTAGTCTTAGTTGTGATTCGCTCGGGTTTTTAGCTTTGTATTGTTCATAAGGGCCGCATTTACCGACTCCAAATCCGTCGCCTAGACGGTCACGTTCAAATAGCCGGCAATAGCGGCAGCAGGCAATCATTCGTAAGGATCAAAATCATCATATGTGTCGTCATCATCTGCGCCGGCAACTAAAGCCCATACGCAAGCAAGGAGAACAAAAATAGAACCAACGCCGATTGCTACCGCTGCCACTATGTTCATGAGATAAAGTCCCAAAGTTCGTTGAATTTCTTATCTATATGCGCGTTAGCGATCCTTATCCACCGATCAGGAAACGACCACGCATACAGAGCCATATTTTTTAATAGTCCATGTACTGCATTCACTAACTCCATTCACTAATCCCCATAATTATTAAATTGATATTCTTACGATGCCGCGAGCTACTGATGCACTAATAGCCGCGCAACGAGCATTGGTTTCTGCATTTCGTACATTTAGCTTTTCATAGATGCGTGATGAATGGGCCTCAACCATTTTTGCTGATATGCCAAGCATTCTGGCTATGGTTTTGTCATTTTTTGCCGAGCAAATCAGTTCAAGCACTTCGCCTTCCCTGGCCGTTAAAACTTCGTTATTAACTAATTTTGCTTTTATTTTCATTTCGTTATTTCCTCTTTGTAATGTGAAATCCCTATATAGGTAATTTCCGACTGTTTTAATTGTTTTTGTTGCTTCATACTGTCCTCACGTTGAAAAAACACCCGGGTCAAAGCCCGGGCTAGTCAGAGGAAGTAGAGACAATGAGCATACATACAGCAACGCCGTATGCCAGAACGGTGAAAATGGTTAAGCGTTTAAAACGTGTTCTGGCAGCTTCTGCTTGGCAAGCTCGTAAATCTTCAAACCACGCTCAAATGAAGTGGATTTATGCCGCCCATGCCTCAGCCTGCAAACCGTATTGCGATCAACGCCAATCTCTGCGCCTATCGCTTTATCAGTCATTCCAATCTGGTTTAATTTATTAAGGAGTTCTTTAATGTTCATGGGGATGGATTCTAATACGAAATCGTATCAAATGCAAAACACTAAATACGAAACCGTCTTTGATAGCGTTGATACGTTGGCGTATGCTGAACGGACTATGAATAAATTACGCGACACACTTCAGAAAGAACTTAACAGAAGGGGATGGAACGCCTACGATCTTGAGTACAGATCTGGTGTTCCGCAACCGACTATTCATCGATTTTTAAAAGGTAAACATGATGACTTGAGGACAAAAAACGTTGAAAAGATAGCCAGGGCCATTGGATTAACCGAGTCACAACTAAGAGGACTTGAACCAATACCAGGCAGTAAAGATCAAAATAACAACAAAGCGGCAGAAATATTGAATTCACTGCCAAAAATCAAAGAACTGACAAAATCAGAGGTAGAATCTTACTGGATAAGCGTGATAATTATGTGTAAGCATTTGATTACAGATGATTTATATCCCGATACAGAGGAAAGCAGACGCGCTTTATTCTGGGAAGCGTTTGACCTGATGGCTAGGTTTAACTACCCAGACATAGCATTAATTGAAAAACTTTTACGAGACAAAGCGCTCAAAAACAAGAAAAAAACTGAGGATCAGCTATAATGTTTTCTTTAATCCTGTATAAAAATGTCAGCGATAGATTACAACAAGCTGTATCAATTAGTAGAATTCTGTGTGAAAGACAATAATGAAATATATGACCTAACGGATTTAGACAAAGTATTTAATGATAGACGGACCGAAAAAGACAGGCGCAAGCAAAGATTTGTGCCGGCTCAGGTAAATATCAACATCGACGGCATTGAAATAACTATAACTGGCGGATCAGCAACAGTTATGAAATGTAAAGATGGCGCATATGTTACGGTTACAGGTGCGTTCATTGATAAAAAATAACCAACCAATCCAATAGAAAACCCGCATAAACTGCGGGTTTTTTTATGCCTGAATAAAAATAAATACGTTTTAGTATTAAAAAAATTTGACTTGTTTGATACGTTTGCGTATTATTTTATCCAACGAAACAAAACACCGTTTCAGCTCTTTCACAATCAGGAAATCTTGAGAGTACTCAAGTACGGCAATTCGGGTATTGGCCTATAACCGTGGCATTAGATTACCGCCCCAGGCTCAGGTGGGTGAAAACAGAGTCGACAATTTCTTAATAACAATGGAATAACAGATATGAAGTTTACCCAAAATCAACGTGAACATCTCCAAGACCTATTGGAGCGCGGAGAAATAACAGCAGATCAAGCAAATGTTGAGAAAGTAAAAATGGCTCGTGTTCAGCTTGTAACCGGACGCTTACCGATGCAAGTCCGTAAAGCCCTGAATGAAGCGGTTAAGAGAGGAGAGATTGGGCATATGGCTAAGAGCGGACGCAAGCCAGAAGCTTACTTCAATCCTAGTTTTGAATACATGGCTAGACAAGCTAGAAACGAACACGAACGAAGCGTATTAAAAGCACTTGCTAGTATTTGCAGGTAAATAACGCTCAAGGATGAGCCGATTACACCAATAGGCATTGCTAGTGTTTATCGGGTAATCGCCATGATTACTTCCTAAAAAACCAACTCTGCCGCCTTAACTGGCGGCTCTTTTTTCAAACGCTTTCGATAGAGAGTTTTTGAAAAACCATTAACAACAGAGAGGAAATGAAATGCCAGATCAAAACAAACGCTATGTAATTGTTAGAACTTATTCGGCAGGCGTTTTTGCTGGAACGATTGAAAGCAGAAACGGGAAAGAAGTGGTTATGACAAACGCCCGCAGACTCTGGTACTGGTCTGGCGCAAGCAGTTTGAGCCAGTTGGCAATGGAAGGCGTTAAAAGACCAAATGATTGCAAATTCCCTTGCGAAGTTGATCGCGTCGAGTTGACTGAAGCAATTGAAATTCTCGACTGCACTGATGCTGCACGAGAAAGCATTGCGAGTGTGCCAGTATGGAAGCAGTAAAAGATAAAGACTGCGGTTCAGGTTACGGTTACGGTTCAGGTTACGGTTCAGGTTACGGTTCAGGTTACGGTGACGGTGAAGGTTACGGTGAAGGTTACGGTTCAGGTTACGGTTCAGGTTCCGGTTCAGGTTCCGGTTCAGGTTCAGGTTCCGGTGACGGTTACGGTTACGGTTAAAAATAAATAGCGCCTTTAATCGGGCGCTTCTTTTTGAATGAGTTCATCCGTTAGATTAATTTATTCACAAATAAACAACGAGGATTGTATGAGAATTGAAATAAAAAATAGATGGTCTGGTGAGGTTATTTTTAGCCATGAGCAGGAAAATAATTCGATAAAAATAACTATTGAATTGGCTGTTAAAGCCCGTGCGAATCTGTCCGGTGCGAATCTGTCCGGTGCGAATCTGGCCGGTGCGAATCTGTCCCGTGCGAATCTGTCCGGTGCGAATCTGTGCGGTGCGAATCTGGACGGTGCGAATCTGTACGGGGCGAATCTGTCCGGTGCGAATCTGTACGGTGCGAATCTGGCCGGTGCGAATCTGTCCCGTGCGAATCTGTACGGTGCGAATCTGTACGGGGCGTATCTGGCCGGTGCGAATCTGGACGGTGCGAATCTGTCCGGTGCGAATCTGGACCGTGCGAATCTGGACCGTGCGAATCTGGACGGTGCGAATCTGTCCGGTGCGAATCTGGACGGTGTGAATCTGTCCGGTGCGAATCTGGACCGTGCGAATCTGGACCGTGCAACTTACGGAATAGCAACGCTAAAAAACGGATTGCTCCAACTTCTTGGAAAATACTGGCCGGTTTTAATTTTCGATGCCCATATAAAAATCGGATGCCAAATGCACAGCACTACTGATTGGGAAACATTTAGTGATGAGCGTATATCAGAAATGTCCGGTAATGCACTTAAGTTCTGGAAAGAGAATAAGGCAATCATCCTGACGCTAGCTAAGCATCATCAGAAACATGCTGAAGAAGTTAAATCGGAAGCTGCATAAATTCACCGCCTTTGGTTGGATTTACCATCGTCTTGACAGTATACGCATAAATACTGTTGCGCTATCGGATCTCTCGCATAATAGCCGAGAATACAGAGTTGGCAAGGACTATATCAAGAGCAGCAGGTTTTTTCACTTTGTGTACTTTCCCTGACTGCGCTTGCTGATTGCTGCGTTTTACTGATAGGAAAGACTATCGCTACGAACAAAACGATTTAGACGTTGTTTAGATCGTTTTTTTGGTGGCATGAACCGGAGTCCTAAAGCTCCGAAAAAAGGCTTTAGCCGATATACGCGCAAGTATCGGACGAGTTAAGCGCAAATTCTGGCAATGTGGTTATTGCACAATCAGAGTTCATGCCATCAAACAGAATCATCAATGAATGTGATTAGCGGCGTGGGTTCACTGCCGCACAGGCAGCTTAGAAAGTATTAACGCTAGTCCTAGTCGCATTCATTGATGACTCTTCATTTCAAACTTCATGCGCTACTGCTGGAGCGGTGGCGGAGATCAATAACACAGACGAAGAGTCATCAATTATCAATTCAGGAGGTTTTATGACTGAAAAATTAACAAAAACAGCAATTAAGGAAGAGCTTGTCAGAAGGATTGCATGGTTTGAAAAAGCTTATGGATTTAGCGAAGAAACAACAATGGAAGGAATAAAGAGCAAGGAAAATCATCATCTTTCTGCTGCATTTGGAAGATATGTAGCTCTTAAAGAGATTAGATGGCAGATAGATAATCGCTTGTTTATTGGCGGATTTACTTGCTAGGAGGTTTTATGACCGAACGAGAACTGGCTTATAGAGCCAAAATGCAATCAATCTTCCCTAATTACGTTACCCGTGAAGAGTTCCCTTCATGGTTAGAAAAGCAAGCGGAAGATTTGGATATTAAAAGAACAAAACTGGCTATTGAGAAAGCCGAAAGACTTAAGGCTGCTGTAGCGAAATATAAACAAGAGCCGCAAAAAGAGTGGCTGGATTATCAGGAGTAAATCATGGCATTTATAGACGAATTTTCATTAACAGACCGTATTGCTGCACACATGGCGAGAATTGATCAGGAAGAGAAAGACAAACTCAAGGCTGAATTAGATTTCGCTTCAACTGCAAACGAAACAGAGAAAGAGCTACATAGGACTCAAGGCTATTTTGTTATTGCTGTTGTGGCTCTGTTTGTGTCACTGGTTGGTAATTTCTTGCAAATGATTGGAGGTTTTCATTTATGAAAAAGTACAGAGTAATCCTGCACTTCAAAGGCGATTTTGATTACGAAGAGACGGTTTTAGCAGCTAATAAATCAGATGCAGAAGCGGAAGCGTTTAAACGGGCTAGAAACTTAGGTTGGAGAAAACCTGTTAAGAAGGCAGAAGTATTGGAGGCAGCATGAAACGATACAGAATGGAAGTTAGACGCGCACTCTACAGAATTGGCGTTCGTGACGCGCGTCTAGGTAAGAAACCGACAAATAAATTCTCAGCATATTTGCGCGGCTTTGGCGATCAATATGCTAAATAGCAAATTCAATCATCACAACCACAATTTTAAGTGAAGATTATGAATAAAGAAAATTATTTTCAACAGCTCTATGCGCTTGACGTTAGCAAGCATGTGGAGAAAAAAGGAAAGTTCAGCTATTTGTCATGGACTTATGCGATAGCTGAGCTTAACAAAATCGATCCAGAGGCAAGCTGGGAAGTGTTGCGGTTTGATGGCTTGCCGTATCTTAAAACTGAATGCGGTTTCTTTGTTGAGGTTGAAGTTATGGTAAGAGGCATCAAGAAGTCTCAGCTTCATCCGGTATTGGACAATAACAATAAGCCCATAGCGCAGCCTAACAGCTTTCAAATCAATACATCAATTCAGCGTTGTCTGGTTAAAGCGATCGCCCTGCATGGGCTTGGTTTATACATCTATGCCGGCGAGGACTTGCCAGAGCAGAAAGAGCTTACTGAGCAAGAGTGCGTGGCATTGATAGAAAGCTCGAATTCAGTTGAAGAGCTAAATTACAACTGGTCACAAATACCAAAGCCTTTGCAATTGAAATTGAAATCTAAGGCAAGCGAAAGAAAACAGCAATTAACACAGGAACAAGCAGCATGAGCAACGTTTTTAGTTTTACTGGCACTTGCGGCAGAGATGCCGAAGTCCGTTATCTTCCGTCTGGACAAGCAGTATTAAATGTTGCTGTGGCCTGCAATATTGGTTATGGCGATAAGCAGCAAACAATGTGGATCACTGTTGCTTTATGGGGCAAGCGCGCCGAAGGACAGTTGCAGAATTACCTTAAGAAAGGTCAGCAAGTATTCTGCTCAGGCGAACTGAGACAGCGTGAGTATCAAGCAAAAGACGGTACGACAATAACCAATCTTGATCTTAACGCCAATATTCTTGATCTTGTCGGCGGCAAGCGTGAAAACGATCAGCAAAGCACACAGCAGAGGCACGATAAGCCTGAGGTGGCAAAGGGGAGTACTGATAATTTCGGGGACTCATACGATGACGATATTCCATTTTAGAATCAATAACTTACGTTAAATTAACTTAACAATAGCCCTGCTTATGTGGGGCTTTTTGGGGGAATTATGGAACTAGTATCAACACTAGAAGCCTGCCAAATCCTTATCGGAGGAAAGCATTTTAGGCTATTCAAACGCATGTTTGGACAACTTGAAGGTGCGCCTAAAGTCGTTACAAAGCGCGGATGGGGCCATACAAATATGTATCGCCGAGATGAAATCATCGTCTTTGGTAAAGATCGTGATGTTCTGGCAGAGCTTAGAACTGCTTTCAATGCGTATATATACGAATATCAGCAGCGCAAAAAAGGACGTAGAACTGAAACGCCTGTTGTTAATGATTCGTTAGAAGTTCGGTTTCTGCGCGGTGATTTTTCGCCACAGTACAAACAGATTGTAAAAAAACACGTTGTCCGCATGGCAAGAGATAATCAGGCTGAAACAATCAGAGTTAGCGTTAGCGAGGAAGAAGCAGCATGAAAAACATTCAACAATTGCAGGCTGAGTTCATGGATGCTTGTGGTCAGTTAAGGCATGAAACTCCTATACAGCCCTCATATGAAAGTGATTTTCCGCTATGGAAAGCGCTTATCGTAGAAGAAAGTGCGGAGTTGCATCAAGCAATATGGAAATTTGTTTACTGTGAAGATGAGGATTCATTAAAAAATATATCAGAAGTATGCGCCGAAGCTGTTGATCTAGTCTATGTCACCATGGGCCTGATGAACTATTTAGGACTGCCGTTTATGGAAATGTTCAACGAGATCCATGCCGCAAATATGCGTAAATGCGTAGGCGGCAAGGTGATTAAAAACGAGCAGGGCAAGGTATTGAAGCCTGAAGGATGGAAAGCGGCAGATAAGCTGAAAGTCATTCATGATGCTATCAAGAAAGCACAGGCGGCAGAATGAGAACCGGCGACTATAAAATCAATTACTACAATCGATACGGTAAGCGCCTGAAAGATTTTGATGACTACGCAGAAAGCATACAGGATGCAAAGAGAAAGGCATTTTTGCTAATTGAGTCATGTAACATTAATGATGAGCATTCAAGTCCTGTATCGTATTCGATTGATAGACGAGTATTTAACTCGCTGGACGGTTAAGCAATGAAAACACAACCAGGCACACACCAGATTTTATTCTACGCAAAAGACGGCGAAATCATGCACACGATAGAGTGCCGTCAGCTTACGGAAACAGGCAATGCTATTTCGGCTTATCTGCGCGAAGCTAAAGTTAAGCCGAGTAGATATAAGATTGTGGATACTATTATGAATACGTGGGGAGAGCCATGACCGACAGAAACGAAAACGAATGCTACGCTGATGGCAAAAAGTACATTGCTGTTGATAATGACAGTAATGAAGGTCCGTGTGCTGGATGTGCAGGCAGAGGCAATGAATTATGCGCGAAACTGTATCTATGCACATCGGCTGTTAGGCGTGATCAGCAAAATAAAATATGGATTGAGGTTGAATAATGACAGGATTCACAAAACACACAGGATCACAACGCCATGTTCACTCAGAGATTAACCCAGCAACAGTAAGAAAGCCGCTCACGGCATCAAGGAGCAGGAATAATGCAAACACTAACAATTGAAGAAGCGGCTGAGTTTCTGCACATGAGCAAAGAAGGGCTTAGGCGATTAGCCGCAGAAAATAAAGTACCAGGACGCAAAGCCGGTGCTCGATGGGTATTTGTAAAAGAACACCTTGCCGACTGGATTTCTGGGCGACATAATTCTCATACTGAACCAATTAAAACTATAAGAGTTATTGACGGAGGTATGAAAAAATGTCGATCTACAAGCGCGGGGAAACGTGGTATATCCAGTTCACAGACTCAGCAGGACAGAGAATACAGCGATCTTCTGGGACTTCAGACAGGAAAGCAGCGCAAGAACTCCACGACAAGCTAAAGGCCGAAGCGTGGGCCGCAAATAAACTAAAGCGGAAACCTAAGCGCACATGGCAGGATGCCGTAGTGCGATTTCTAAAAGAGTCAGCACATAAAAAGAGCATAGAGACCGATAAGGTTAGATTACGCTGGTTGCATCAATATCTGCACGATAAAACGCTAGATCAGATTGATAAGGCGTTAATCAATCGTATCACGGAAGATAAACAGCAGACCTCAAGCAATTGCACAGTAAACCGTAACCTTGCCCTGCTCCGAACGATATTAAATAGAGCATGGAAAGATTGGGAATGGATAGATAGCGTTCCCGGGTTCAGGATGCTACCAGAACAGTCTACTCGAGTTCGCTGGCTAACTCATGCAGAAGCAGAAAGGCTGATTAGAGAATGCCCTGATCACCTGAAAGCCATGATTAAGTTTACATTGGCAACAGGACTTAGAGAAAGCAATGTGACCGGCTTGCAATGGTCGCAGATTGATATGCGCAGAAAATGCGCTTGGGTTCATGCCGATGAAGCGAAAGGGAAAAAATCTATTCCAGTGCCTTTGAATGACGAGGCTTTACTTGTTGTAAGGCAGCAGATGGGAAAGAACAGTGAATTTGTATTCACATTCGAAGGCAAGCCGATTAAAAAAGCCGGTTCTCATGCCTGGAAGAAAGCGTTAGCTAGAGCTGGCATAGATAATTTTAGATGGCATGATTTAAGACACTGCTGGGCATCGTGGCACATTCAAAACGGTACGCCGCTACATGTGCTGAAAGAGTTAGGTGGATGGTCTGATATGAGTATGGTATTTAGGTATAGCCACCTGTCAGCAGATCATCTTGCTGATTATGCCGGGAATACGAAGTTGAACAGTAATAATAAATTAAAGATTGTGAGGAATGAATGATGAAAGAGATGGCAAAACATTTTATTAGGCCAAGCGACTTCCAAAATATCTATGGTATTAGCCGTGGAACTGTATTTAATTGGATGAAGAATGGAACGCTACCAGCTCCTAAAAGATTATCAGCTAGAGTGATTGGATGGGATCGGGCTACGCTCGATGCTATTTTTTCAACATTAACAAACTGTAAATGAATTTATATAGGTGAAATATGAGTGATAAAACATTAACAATGTTGACACAAGAAGATAGTAAACGTGTCGCAGATGCGTTGATTGATAAAATTAATGAATCTGACTTCGATATTGCTGAATCAGTGAAACACGCAATCAATAGTGTGATTATGCCTACAAAAAACCGTTGGCACGAAGATTGGTTCCCATCTATTTTGGCGGAAATGTGCGGAGAAATTTCTCGTGGCATAGTTGCTGCTGCATACTCAGCAGCAGAAAACAAGAGAAAATAATTTTCCAGTGATTGTGCCAAATTTACTACACAATAACTGAATGACTGCATTGGATTGTTGTAAGTTATTGATTCAATTGGCTGGCTCTCAGGGATTCGAACCCCGGCAGCTGGAATCAGAATCCAGAGTCCTACCGCTAGACGAAGAGCCAGTAATTAATGATGGAGCAACATTTATTGTTTTATATATTCTACTACTATTAAAGAATGAAGTGTTAGTACAAAGTAATTATTTTAAATGAACCGGAACATCGGCGGCGCCTTAACTTTTAAAATAGAAAGCCGACTATTTTGCCGGCTTTCTATCAGTCAAAAGACTGTCCAAATTACATATTATCCAGAATCGCCTTTTTGACGGCATCCAGATTGGCTTCAATCGTAACAGGATGGGCTGCTGCGCATTGTTTAATCGCGCTGTCCGGATCTTTCAGGCCATTACCGGTTAGCGTACAGACGACTTTGCTGCCTTCGGGTATTTTGCCGGTTTTGATGTCATGCAAAGCGCCCGCTAACGAGGTAGCCGATGCCGGCTCGCAGAATACGCCTTCATATTGAGACAGCATTTTCTGAGCTGCCAGAATCTCCTCATCCGAGAACTTGTCGAACCAACCGCTGGACTCTTTTTGCGCCGTCCAGGCCAAATCCCAGGATTGAGGATGGCCGATACGGATAGCCGTAGCAAGTGTTTCCGGTTCATCAACCATTTTGCCGAGCACAAACGGAGCCGCTCCGGCCGCTTGATAACCACACATGATCGGGCGCGTATTGGTGACGGCTTGATGCGTCGCTGTGTCTGTTGAATATTCCTTATAGCCTTTCCAATATGCACTGATATTGCCGGCGTTTCCGACGGGCAGACAGTGATAATCCGGAGCGCGGCCGAGTTCATCAACGATTTCAAACGCTGCTGTTTTTTGGCCTTCCAGCCTGAACGGATTGATCGAGTTCACGATAGTAACGGGGGCGTGATCGGCCACTTCTTTAACCAGCGCCATACCTCTGTCAAAATTGCCGTTGATCTGGATGATTTCAGCGCCATACATCAGCGTTTGGGCCAGTTTGCCCAAGGCAATTTTGCCTTCGGGTATCAATACGAATGCTTTGATGCCTGCGCGGACGGCATAAGCTGCCGCAGCTGCTGACGTGTTGCCGGTTGATGCACAGATGATGGCCTTACTGCCCTCTTCCACGGCTTTAGTCACAGCCATCGTCATGCCGCGGTCCTTGAACGAACCGGTAGGATTCAGGCCTTCGTACTTGACGTAAATGTCAACATCTTTGCCGATCAGGCGGGGAATGTTTTGCAGTTGAATGAGCGGCGTATTGCCTTCGCCCAGACTGATCAGACGAGTAGTTTCACTGACTGGCAGACGGTCTCTGTAATGTTCGATGAGACCGGTATAACGTTTATGAATAGACATGTTTTTTTATTTATCCCAAAGTTTCTAGGCGGATTCGATTGACCTTGCCGTTGACCATCGGTAAAGCTTCAATTTCAGCAATGGCCGCGTTCATTTCTTTTTCCAGCGTGATCTGAGTCAGCATAATAATTGGCATGAACCCTTTGTCATCCAGTGCTTCTTTCTGGATAATGGCTTCAATGCTGATCTGGTGGTTGGCAAGAATTCTCGTTACGTCAGCGAGAACGCCGGGTTTGTCCTCAGCATGCAGGCGCAGATAATAAGCGGTTTTAAATTCTTCTGACGGCAACACCGGTATATCTGCCAACGAATCGGCCTGGAAGGCCAGATGCGGCACCCGGTTTTCAGGATCGCCGGTTAATGCCCGCACGACATCAACCACATCAGCAACGACAGCAGATGCAGTCGGTTCAGCACCGGCGCCGGCACCATAGTATAAAGTGGGACCTACCGCATCACCTTTAACCAGCACGGCATTCATGACACCGTCGACATTGGCGATCAGGCGGCGTGCCGGTATCAGTGTCGGATGAACTCTTAATTCGATCCCTTCAGGCGTCTTGCGGGCAATACCTAAATGCTTGATGCGATAACCCAATGCTTCAGCATACTCAACATCTTCACGCGTGATTTTAGTAATGCCCTCGGTAAAAACCTTATCAAATTGCAGCGGTATGCCGAACGCGATAGAGGCCAAAATCGTCAACTTATGGCCTGCATCGATGCCTTCCACATCAAAAGTCGGATCGGCCTCTGCATAACCTAGCGCTTGTGCTTCGGCCAAAACGTCGGAAAAATCACGACCTTTATCGCGCATTTCAGTCAGAATGAAATTGCCGGTGCCGTTGATAATACCGGCCAGCCACTGGATTTGATTGCCGCTCAATCCTTCACGGATGGCCTTGATAATCGGAATGCCGCCGGCGACTGCAGCTTCAAACGCCACCATGACGCCTTTTTCGCTGGCTCTGGCGAAAATCTCATTGCCGTGCAAGGCTATCAGTGCTTTGTTGGCTGTGACAACATGCTTGCCGTTGGCGATGGCCGTCAAAACCATTTCCTTGACCGGGCCACAACCGCCAATCAGCTCCAGGACAATGTCGATTTCCGGATCATTGATGATTTCATAAGGGTCCGTTGTTAAAACTATACCTTGCGTATCGCAAATGCGTTCGCGGTTCAAATCCCTCGCCGATGCGCGAGTAATGACGATTTCACGACCCGCTCTGCGTGCGATTTCAGCCGCATTGCGTTTCAAAACATTGACAGTACCGCCTCCGACAGTACCTAATCCTAAAACCCCCACTTTTACCGGTTTCAAATCAAACTCCTGCACAAAGCCTTGTTTACTAAATTTAATGTCATATAACGTTGTCTTTCTTCAGCATATTGCGAATACCGCGCACTGCCTGACGGGTTCTATGCTCGTTCTCAATCAGTCCGAACCGAACATGATCATCGCCATGCTGGCCAAAACCAATGCCGGGAGAAACAGCCACTTTGGCCTCAGCCAGCAGCTTTTTCGAGAATTCCAACGACCCCATTTCCTTGTAGGGTTCCGGAATAGGCGCCCAGACAAACATGGTCGCTTTGGGTTTGGTAACAGGCCAACCTGCTGCGTTCAAGCCATCACACAATACATCGCGGCGCTTTCTGTACATTTCGGCAATTTCAGTCAGGCAATCCTGCGGACCTTCCAGCGCGGCGATCGCTGCGATCTGAATGGGCGTGAAAGTGCCGTAATCCAGATAGGATTTGATACGAGCCAGAGCGGCTACGAGTTGCTTGTTGCCGCACATAAAGCCGACACGCCAGCCTGGCATATTGTAACTTTTCGACAGCGAGAAAAATTCGACCGCTATATCTTTTGCGCCAGGAATCTGAAGAATGGATGGCGCCTTATAACCGTCGAACACGATGTCGGCATAGGCAATATCATGGACTACCCAGATCTTGTGCTCTTTGGCCAAAGCAATAATCTTTTCAAAGAAATCCAGTTCCACGCACTGGCTGGTCGGATTGCCGGGAAAATTCAGGATCAGCATTTTCGGCTTAGGCCAGGAATCGATGATGGCTTTCTGCAGTTCCTCAAAGAAATCAACGCCTGGCACCAAGGGTATGTGCCGAAGATCGGCTCCGGCAATAACAACGCCGTAAGGATGAATCGGATAAGCGGGGCTTGGCACCAGCACGATATCACCAGGTCCCAAAGTCGCCAGGGCCAAATGCGCGAGGCCTTCCTTCGAGCCTATCGTGACAATAGCCTCGCTTTCAGGGTCCAAATCAACGTCAAAACGGTTTTTATACCAATTACAAATAGCTCTTCTGAGCCTGGGGATGCCTTTGGAAACGGAATAACGGTGCGTATCCCCTCTTTGCGTTGCTTCAATCAGCTTTTTGACAATATGATCGGGGGTAGGCTGATCCGGGTTGCCCATGCCAAAATCGATAATATCCTCTCCGGCTGCACGGGCTTTGGCTTTTAGTTCATTAACAATGTTAAAGACATAGGGAGGTAAGCGACTTATTCTATGAAATTGTTCCATTAACAGCCCTTGAGAATTCAAGTATATAAGTGAAAGGTTAAAAAAACAGTCTAAAGTACTGTTGTTACTGAGCCATGTCAACTATTTGACAATGCAACAGGCTTGATTGAAACACGAACTGAAAAGTTTAACGGTATGCGGACAATATCTGCTCCACGCGTATTAAATCTTCCGGCGTGTCGACACCGGCAGCCGGCGTTTGAGCTACAACTTTTACCTGAACAGGTTCGCCGTGCCACAGGATTCTAAGTTGTTCCAGAGATTCCACTGACTCGAGTGACGAGGCTTCCCATTGGCAGTAACGGTTCAAAAAATCAACCGTATAGGCATACATGCCGATGTGTCGGAGATAAGGTATTTTCCCGGAAGGCGTGCCGCCGGCATGCGTAAAATGCCCTCTTTCCCATGGAATGGGAGCACGGCTGAAATAAAGCGCCAGACCGGCTTTATTCACTACAACCTTGACGGCGTTCGGATTAAAAATCTCTTCATTATCAATAATTTCAGCAGCAAGCGTGGCTATGCCCGCTTGCTGCTGGCCCGCTAACGCCGAGGCGACATCGCGAATATAAGCCGGAGGAATCAACGGCTCATCGCCCTGGAGATTAACGATGATCTCATCATGACGCCATCCGCGCAGTCTGGCGACTTCCGCAATGCGCTCCGTGCCGCTTTGATGGTCCGGATTTGTCATGATGGCTTTAATGCCCAGATCGTTTACCGTCTGCAAGATTCTCTCGTCATCGGTTGCGACGATAATTTCTTCGGCATCAGCTTCCTGCGCGCGGTCACAGACATGCGCAATCATGGGTTTGCCGGCAATCTTCAATAACGGTTTACCAGGCAACCTCGTGGAGGCATATCGTGCAGGGATAACGACTTTGAAACGTAAACTCATTGATGTAAAGCGTCAACTTCATCAAGGGTTAATTCGCGCGCTTCATCCTCAAGCATGACTGGAATGTCATCGCGAATAGGAAAAGCCAGACGATCAGCTTTACAGATTAATTCCTGTTTGGCTTTATCGTAAATCAGCGGGCTTTTGCATAAAGGACAGGCCAGAATATCGAGTAGTTTTTTATCCATTGTTCTTTGCTTTTAATAAATTTAATAATTGTTCGGAAAAACCTTGTTCCAGAACAGCTTTTACCGGCACATACCAATGCTGCGAGCCTGCAAAAGCGGTGCATTTTACAGCATCTTTTTCGGTCATTAATACCGGTTTATCATCATTGAACGCAATATCATGCCGCTCAAACCTGTAATGATCCGGAAAGCTGCGCGTTGCGCATGAGATGCCGGCAGTGGCCAATAGATTGAAGAAGCGCTCTGGATTGCCAATGCCCGCTATCGCATGGCATTCAACAGCACTGAAATCTTTTAATGATTTTTGCTGGCCCGTGACTAGATTGATCGCACGATCTCCGATCAGTTGCATGGAATATTCTTCATCTTCCTTTTCTGCGCCGTTAACAATCCTGAAATCGACGCTTTGCAGCCTGTCTATCGGTTCCCTCAGGGGTCCGGCAGGCAGGCAATAGCCGTTGCCAAACCGCCTTTCCCCATCAATAACGGCAATTTCGATATCTCTAGCCAGCGCATAATGCTGAAGACCATCGTCCGATACGATGACATTACAGTCCGTCTGCGCCAGCAACAGATTGGCGGCATCGGCACGGACAGGGCCTACCGCTACAGGGCAATCCGTCTGCCTGACCAATAACAGGGCTTCATCACCGACCAGCTCGGCATTACTGTTCTCATCAACTCTCTGAGGCCATGATTCAGCCAGCCCACCATAGCCTCGGCTAATGATGCCGGGCTTATAGCCGGCTTCTTTAAGCAATGAAGCCAATTCTATTACGAACGGCGTCTTGCCGGTGCCGCCTACCGTAATATTGCCTACCACGATGACAGGAACGGACACGGTTTGTTTTTTCAATACGCCCAGGCGATACAATAATTTGCGGAACCTGACCAGATCGCAGAACAGAAAGCCCAATGGGCAAAGCCATACACCGATAAACTGATCTTTATACCAGATATCCTGCGCCCATCGAGCCAGTGTTTTTTTCATTTTTCTGTCTTCGATTCTTCCGTCGCAAACGAGATATGCGTAAAGCCCGCTTGGCCGGCGCTGTCCAGCGCCGCAATAACGGCCTGATGAGGTGTCTTGCCGTCAGCATTGATAATAAAAGGCAGTTGTGAGGAATGCGCGGCGATTTTCTGCAATTCCTGTCTTAACGTATCTTTGTTCTGATTGACCAACTCGTGCGGCAGCCCATCTTCACCTTCCAGATAATAAACGCCGTCCGCATCGATGATTAAGGTAACCATCTTTTCATGCGCTTCGGCTTCAGCGCCATTGGCTTCAGGCAGCTTTACATTGACTTCTGTTTGTCGGTTGAAAGTGGTGGATACCACAAAGAACAGCAGCAATACAAAAAGCACGTCGATCATCGATACCAACATGATATCGACTTTTTCTCTTTTTTTATGGCGAAAGTTCATAAGGCTTCTTCGCGGTCTCCGTGCAGGATTTCCATCAGTTTTATTGCTTCGGCTTCCATGTTTACAATGTATTCATCGACCAGTCTTTCAAAATGGCGGTGAAAAATCAAACTGGGAATAGCCACTGTCAATCCCGCTGCCGTAGTGATTAACGCAACGGAAATCCCCCCTGCCAAAACAGACGGATCTCCTCCGGCACCGCGCTGCATAAGCGCTGAAAAGATTTCAATCATGCCGAACACTGTTCCCAGCAATCCCAGTAAAGGGCTGACGGCAGCGATAGTGCCCAAAGTATTAAGAAAGCGCTCCAGATTATGAACAACCTGTCGGCCAGCTTCTTCAATACATTCCTTCATGACTTCACGTCCATGCTCGCTATTAGCCAGGCCTGCCGCCAAAATATATCCTAAAGGCGAACTGGTCTTTAAACGATGGAGTGCCGCTTTATCCAGCTTTCCTTCACGAAATAAGTTCCATACCTGAGGAACGAGCTCCGAAGGTACGATTTTCTTCCTTTGCAAAGACCATAAACGTTCAGCAATGATACCCATTGCCCCAATTGAGCATAAAATGATTGGCAGCATCATCCAGCCGCCGCTTTTAATTACTTCAAACACGTTATTTCCTAAAATCAGTATTGTTAACTAAAAACCACATGCGTAAGTATAGGTCACACACTGTACAAGTGCTATTTTAACCTAAAGTGCCTGGTGTTGAGTATTTTCAAAGCCAATCCACAGATAAGCGATTACAAAGGCCAATCCGCACGCGACGGCGGCTAATGAATAAACGAACGCCGGGCCCATGGACTCCCAGTAATAACCGCTGTAGAGGCTGCCCAGCATGCCGCCTACCCCATAACTCAGGCTGCTGTATAAAGCCTGGCCTTTACCCTGATGCTGCTGGCCAAAATAAAGATAAACCAAATGAATAGCTGCAGCATGGGCTGCGCCGAAGGTAGCGGCATGCAGCAACTGGGCAAGAATCAGCAACCATAACTGATCTGCATACCAGGCGATCATCAGCCACCTGCCGGCGGCCAGCACGATGCTGAGCAGCAGAATATGCCGCAATGAATAACGCTTTAATAGGCGTCTCATGTAAATAAACAGCACGATCTCCGCACAGACGCCTAAAGCCCAGAGCGCTCCCGTTATCGTTGTCGAATAATGATATTGCTTAAGATAAATGGAATAAAAAACATAATAAGGTCCATGAGCCATTTGCAGCAGCAGATAAACGACTAAAAAAGCTAACACTTCCAGTCTTTTCAGGATTTGCATAAGGCCGACTGGCTCAGCCTCATGACCTAAAGCATGAGCATCCGGCGTCGCTAAGGCAACAACCCAGATTAAAGCCAGCAAGATGATAATGACGGCCGGGAGCATCGATATGGGCTGTCTATCCAGCAACCAGCCAATACCTAACACAGCGACAATAAACCCGACTGAGCCCCATAGCCTGATCTGGCTATAACGATGAGGCTCGCTTTTTAAATGAAACAACGTTACCGCCTCAAACTGCGGCAAAGCGGCGTTCCAGAAAAAGCTGAACCCGATGGTGATCCAGGCAAATCCGATATAACTGCGATCGATTAAAAAGCCGGCAAAGAGCAAGGCGGCGAAAAATGAGGCAATGCGGATGATGCGCAGACTCTTGCCGGTATGATCGGCAATCCATCCCCACAGATTAGGTGCAATGATTTTGGTGCCAACCAACAAGGCAGACAGTTCGCCGATCTGATCGGCATTGAAGCCGCTGTCTTTCAGATAGAGGCTCCAGTAAGGCAAAAAGCCGCCCAGCGTCGCAAAATAAAAAAAGTAGAATCCTGACAGACGCCAGTAAGGAATAGACATAAAGGTCTTTATTCAGGCACCACAAGACAGGGTGTCATGTCTTGTGGTGTTTGTGCTGGTCATCGATGACTGCTTATCTTAAAACCGGCAATCCGGAATGGACATCGGCATTTTGCGCCCGATGCCGTAAAAAATGATCCATCAGCACGATTGCCACCATCGCTTCGGCGATCGGCGTCGCGCGAATGCCTACACACGGATCATGACGGCCTTCCGTAACCACTTCGACGGCTTCGCCTTGACGATTGATGCTCCTGCCGGGCAGACGAAGGCTGGACGTCGGCTTTAACGCGATGCTGGCGACGATGGCCTGACCGCTTGAAATGCCGCCCAGAATGCCGCCGGCATGATTGCTCAAGAATCCATCCGGCGTGATTTCATCCCGAAATTGCGTGCCTTTGCTGTCGATGCAGGCAAAGCCATCGCCGATGTCCACGCCTTTTACGGCATTGATGCTCATCAACGCATGCGCCAGATCGGCGTCGAGGCGGTCGAAAACAGGTTCGCCCAGGCCGGGCGGGACATTGATTGCCGTTACATTGACTCTGGCGCCTATCGATTCGCCTTCCTTGCGCAAAGCATCCATATAAGCCGCCATTTCCTCGATTTTGTCGGCATCCGGACAGAAAAAGGGATTGCTGTCGATAATATCCCAATCGATTTTCTCTATTCTTATCGGACCCAGTTGCGACAGATAACCTCTTATCTCGATGCCGGCCTGCTCTTTAAGGTATTTTTTGGCGATGCTCCCGGCCGCCACGCGCATGGCCGTTTCGCGGGCTGATGAACGCCCTCCGCCTCGATAATCCCTGATGCCGTATTTATGCTGGTAGGTATAGTCGGCATGTCCTGGCCTGAAACTATCGGCGATTTTTGAATAATCCTTGGAGCGCTGATCGGTGTTTTCAATCAGCAGGCCGATAGGCGTGCCTGTGGTTTTGCCTTCGAACACGCCGGACAGAATCCTGACTTCATCGGCTTCGCGGCGCTGCGTCGTATGCCTGGAGGTGCCGGGCTTTCTGCGATCCAGATCCTGTTGCAGATCGGCCTCAGCCAGTGATAATCCCGGCGGGCAGCCGTCAACGATGCAACCCAAAGCAGGGCCGTGACTTTCACCGAACGTGGTGACGGTAAATAATTTTCCTATAGTGTTTCCAGACATTATGCTAAAGCCGCTAAGAATAGTTCGTGATATTGGTTAACCTGTTCGGCCGTCAGCAAGAATACGCCGTCGCCTCCTCGCTCGAAATCCAGCCAGTAAAACGGCACATCGGGAAACGTATATTGCAACGTTTCCGCGCTGCTGCCGACTTCCACGATCAAAATGCCCTGCTCCGCCAAATAGCGGCCAGCTTCAACCAGAATGCGCAGCACGATATCCAGCCCCGATTCGCCGCCTTTAAAGCCCATATCGGGTTCGGCGCGAAACTCGGCAGGCAACTGTTCCCATTCGGCATGACTGACATAAGGCGGATTGCTGACGATGATGTCATAGCGCTGATCGGGCAATTCATTGAACAGATCCGACTGATACAGCGTCACCGTATCATCGAGCCGGTGTTTTGCCACATTCATTTCAGCAACGGCCAGCGCGTCGGCAGACAAATCGACCGCGTCGACATAGGCTTCGGGAAATGCATAAGCGCAGGCAATAGCAATACAGGCACTACCGGTGCACAAATCCAGGATGCGTTCGACCTGACTTTCTTCTACCCAAGGATCGAACCGCTGCTCGATCAATTCGGCAATTGGCGACCTCGGCACGAGAACCCTTTCATCGACATAAAAAGGCAGGCCCGCAAAAATGGCCTCATGAGTCAAATAGGCGGCTGGTTTTCTTTCGATGATGCGTCTATCGATGATATCAATGACGTCCTGGCGCTCTTTCAGCGTCAAAACAGTTTCCAGATAAGCCTCAGGCAGATTATAGGGCTGATAAATAGTATGCAGGACCAGCGCCGCAGCTTCGTCTAGTGCTGTCGCCGTGCCATGGCCAAAAACGATTCCGGCCTCGGTAAACCGGCTGGCGCCCCAGCGAATGTAATCGCGAATCGTGGAGAGTATGGTTAAAACATCAGATGGAGTTGTTTTCATTGATCAATAAATAGTCAATCTCGTTGAATAAGCATCGGCCTATTTTGGCCCATAGCGAATAATCAAACCGTTTCCGGCCTAAAACCCCCGCCTTGAACAGTTCAAAGATATCGGCGGGCACATGACCGCCGATTTTGAAAATGATCGTCTTAAAAACTTGCAGCCTTGGCTCTTGCCGCTCTGGCGCCTGCGAAATCCTGCTGCATCACTTTGGCGTTTCCGATCAATAGCCAGCTTTGTCTTTTCAAACGCGCGTTTCCGGATGCCAGCAGCGCTGATTTTTTTGCCAGGTCTTCCGCTAATCGCGGTTTGGACTGTTTGAGCCTTAACTCCGCAAGCTTATAAAACAAGGCTGCATTGCGGGGTTCTATTCTGATGGCACGTTCTATAGCGGCCACTGCCGAATCAAGGTTGCCGGACTGGCTGTTTTGGTCCGCCGCGGAAACCAGAGCGCCTACCGCCGGCGACGATGATACAAACGCAACCGGTTCCAATGGCTGCATCATTTCTGTGGGTTCCGGCAAAGGCGCCGCAGGCGCCTGGACAGAAGGTACTGCAGAACTCGGAATAGCGCCCGCCCCTGGGACTGTTTCCATAGGTGTTGTTTCTATGGGCTCCATAGGCGTTGTCGTTATCGGGCCAGAGTCCTTAAGCGGTTGGGTCTCAACCGTCGGAGCGACTGGACGTTTAGCCTGTTTGGCTTTTTTGGGGGGCTTCGGCTTGGGCGCAGGTTTAGCATAGATGTTCGGTTGGACACGAGGTTGTCCGCCATATACCGGTGCTGGAGGCTGAGAGCCATAAAACTCGGCGCAGCCTGTAACCAGGATAGGCAGTGAACAAACTAAAACAAGTCGTTTAATTGGCATTGACATTTATTTATAAAAACAGCTCTTTGTAATTTGATTAGTTTTGCCGACGAATTTCTTCATCTACGGGCTTATCTTGATAAGAAGGCATCGAACTTCTGCTTTCCGGATTTCATTGTGTATTCCCCGGATATTTCTTAGAAAAAATCCTCTATTTTTTGAGATTATAAAGGTATTCCAAGTTTTCTACTAATCAAGACAGACCTTTGAATTCAATGTTGCAAGCAGCATTGCCTTACAAGATCAGGCACTGGTATAGCTTGAAATAAGATATTGCAAGCCATCCCTGTCCAGCTTCTGATTGTCAACTTTGAGGTAAGCGACTGCTTCTTCATAATGCAAGGTCACTTCTTCCACACCGACAATCTTCACCATCTCCGCCATAAATTCGTTGGCTTCCTGCTCCGTCAGTTTTTCCAGAGAAATAAGCAGATTCGCCCAATAACGCGGCGGTTTCATGCTGAGCGATAAAAGCAGCCAACTGCCGGCAGCGGCCGCGCAAAACAGGAATACGGCGCCGGCGCCAAATTCTCCATAACACCAGCCGCCTGCTGCGCCGCCGATGCCGGCGCCCAGAAACTGACAGGTTGAATAGATGCCCATCGCTGTGCCTCGCAGGTCAGCTGGCGCATTCTTGGATATTAACGACGGCAAGGTCGCTTCCAGCAGATTAAAACCGCAGAAAAACAGCCAGAGAAAGCCGATTATGGCAAACAGATTACTATTGAACTGCATCAAACCGATGTCAGCCAGCACCAGTGCGGCAATGGCGCCTATAAAGACGGTTTTCATCTTGCGCTTTTTTTCCGCCAGTATGACAAACGGGATAATAGCGGCCATGGAAACAATGAATACCGGCAGATAAACCTGCCAGTGCTGTGCCGGAAGCAGGCCGGCATCGCGCATTAACAAAGGCACGATGACAAAACTGGCCGTTAAAATGGCGTGCAGGATAAAAATGCCGTAATCCAGCCGCAGTAATTCAACATTTTTCAGCACATGCGAAAATTGCGTCGGTACGAGTTCCGCATCGCGATGTGTCTTGGATTCCTGGGGATTGGGCACTATAAATAGAAGAATTAATATAGCCAGCAACGCCAGTCCCGCAATCAGCCAGAATATGCCCTGCACGCCAACAAAGCTCGCAATCACGGGACCTGAAGTAATGGCAATGCCGAAGGATACGCCGATACTGGCGCCGATCAATGCCATGGCTTTCGTGCGGTGCACTTCCTGCGTTAAATCGGCCACCAACGCCATAACGGCGGCGGCTACTGCGCCGGCCCCCTGTATGGCACGCCCCAGCAGAACGCCGTAAATAGTCGTGGACATGGCGGCAATCACACTGCCGGCAAAAAACAGCAACAAACCGATGATTATGATCTTTTTACGGCCAAACCGATCCGACATCAAACCAAAAGGAATTTGCAGAAGCGATTGGGTAATGCCGTAAATGCCGATAGCCAGACCGACTAATGAGTGTGTTGCCCCCTCAAGCTGCTCGGCGAATAACGACAATACCGGCATAATCAGGAACAAGCCGAGCATGCGGAAAGCATAAATGCTGGCCAAAGACCAGGTGGCGCGTTTTTCCGATGGGCTCATCGGACTCGTAATGTCCTGCACTTGTGTCAAAACCAATTTCTCCTTTGTAATCGTTACGCTTAAAAATTTGCCATTATAACAATCATTCTGGCGCATTCATGTATTTGTGCTATGGCTCCCAGGGCAAGCGCATATAAATATCAAAAAGAAAAAACTTGATCGAAAGAAAGCCCGGCTTGGCTTGGCGCTGGCCATGTGGATAGTTCCCCGTTTGCCCTAACGGTTGTAAGAGCGCCGGACTGTCTTGCCGCCATCACATCAATCGCCACGACCTCGCCCGCCGTCAGCTTCCTGCCCCAGGCGATAAAGCACTCTCTCAGTTTCGCCGGCTCAAGACGCGCAATGACTCGCGCTCTGCAGTCATGCGAAGGGATGCCGTCCTCCAACTTGAGCCATTGGCGCGGCCAAGCCTCTTTATCCTTGTCAAACTGTTCAATCGCTTCTCAGTCTTCCGCTCCACTGATCACCGCGTAAATCGTCAGAATGAGGATGTCGATCAGTTTATGCCGTTCTACTCGGGAGTCTTTCGGCGTTGAAAAGACTTTAATAGATCAAAGTCACGCATGATCTGGCAAAAACCATTCATAACGTGATTATTCCTCTGTATGCAGACAAGCTGGGGTTTTACAGCCAAAGCCTGAGCCATTACGCGGATTTAAGCTTCACCTCGGTAACCGATTGAAGCCTTATTGCTTGGATTGAAACAAAGACAGGCATATTCAATGTGCCTGTCTGTAAATACTTGTTAAGTCGCTCCTTTATTGAGCAGGTTTGATAGCCGTGACCAAGGCATTGGCTTCCATTCTGTGACTCAGGCTAATCTGTGAAAAACCGACCTCTCTCAGTTGGTTTAGCGACAGCGATTCACGCATGATATGGTCTTCGGATTCATCATTTAATATGTGAATTATCCAACTCTCCAATAAATCAAGCTTATTGGCTTCCGTCAATATCTTGAAATACCCCTCCACCTCTCTCTGAACAACCCGCGTATGTATGGAAACATCGTCCAGAGCATAACGATCTCCATTAATGAGTTGCCCGCCAGGCTTTAAAACGCGAAAAATTTCCGCTATAACTCTCTGGCGATAAGTATTTTGAAAATTGTGCAAAGTATAGGCGGATGCCACGATGTCAACGCTATCAGTTGCCATATTTTCTAGTGCGGTCAATGCATCATCGCTACAAAAAAATAGCCTTTCCTCATCAGCCCACTTTTTTAGATGGTTTTTGGCTTGGTTCTGCATAGTGGGTTCGTTATCAATGCTTATTACAATTGCCGCCTCCTTGGCAGTTAATATTGATAACGTGGTAATGCCAGTTCCTCCGCCTAATTCGACAATCTTCAATTTATCTGCACTTCGAGCAGGATATTCTGTAACTGCAGCGCCTACAAGACGGCTCATTTCCGTCGCTAATGGACAGATCAGATTGAGCATTTCATAGTCCTGCCCTATTACGCCGGAGAACAGCGCATCGTATTGGGATTTCTTATTACCACTCATTATTACTACTCATTTACCAGTTATGATTTTGCCTGCTGTTTACGCTCATAAGCGGCTAATTGTTCGGCTGTTGCTTCGCTTTGATATTTATCTTTCCACTCTTTATAAGGCATGCCATAAATCACTTCCCTCGCCTGCTCATAATCCATATCAATGCCCCGCTCCGCAGCTGCAGCCGTGTACCATTTTGCCAGGCAATTCCTGCAAAAATCAGCCAAAATCATTAAATCAATGTTTTGCACTTCAGTGTGTCTCTGTAAATGGCTGACCAATTGCCTGAATGCAGCCGCTTCTAATTCTGTCTGTGTGTTTATATTCATGGATTTTTTCCGAAAAATTGGCATTTTAGCAGAAACGCACATGGGGTTATGTACATTCATGAACAAAGATTTTACAATACCTCGTCATCATGTTTGCATAACAGACGGTTAAATATATGGAAATTCGTAGTTCATTGTTAACTTTTTCGCCTATTGGATATAACCGGCAGTCCATTGAAAGAAACAACAGCGTGCAAAACAAAGATGAAATCAGTGAACTTTCTGTTCCTATAAACTCTCATAACCATCAGTTCGGCCGGGGCCTTTCTGCCGATGAGATTAAAAAAGCATTCGATAATGCTGGTTTAACTCTAGGCTTAATAGACCAATATAATACTTATAAATCAACTGATACGCGTACTTTAGAAGCATTAAATGCTCATATACAAAATCAGTCAACCTTACTGATTACAGGAATAGACACTTATGTCTGACAACCTTCATATCCAGCCATTATGAATCAGCTTTTCGAATTCTTCCCTATCATTTTATTCTTTATCGCCTTTAAGCTTTACGATATATATGTTGCTACCGCAGTCGTTATCGTAGCCACTGTTATTCAGGTTGCCTATACCTGGTTTAAACATCGTAAAGTTGAAACCATGCAATGGATTACTTTGGCTCTTATTCTTGTGATGGGCGGCGCCACCATTTATTTGCAGGATGAGCAATTTATCAAATGGAAATTATCCATTATAGAATGGCTATTCGGCCTTGCCTTTCTAGGCAGTCAATTCATTGGTAAAAAGCCTTTCGTCGAACGAATGATGTCCGGCAGTTTGACGTTGCCGGCAGTGGTCTGGAGACGGTTAAACATTATGTGGGCCGGTTTCTTTATCAGTGTCGGCTTTATCAATCTGTATGTTATGTATAATTACAATACCGATGATTGGGTGACTTTTAAAACATTCGGCGTGCCGGGGCTGATGATTATTTTTATTCTGGTACAAATGATTTTTATCTATAAATATATCCCCGAGGCAGAGGAATAAATCGTGTTATACGCAATTATCAGTGAAGATGTAGCGCATAGTCTGGAAAAAAGAATGACCGCGCGTCCGGCCCATCTTAAAAGACTGCAAGCGCTTCAGGACGCCGGAAGACTGATTTTAGCCGGTCCGCATCCCGCTGTAGACAGTGAAAATCCGGGCGAAGCCGGTTTTACCGGCAGTTTGATTGTGGCCGAGTTTGATAGCCTGGAAGCAGCTCAACAATGGGCCGATGCGGACCCCTATATTGATGCAGGCGTTTATACGCAGGTCACCGTTAAACCTTTCAAAAAAGTCTTGCCTCAATGACAGTTAATATAATTAAGCAATTATTAAACGATGCCTTTCATCCTGAGCTTCTGGAAATTGTAGATAACAGCTCAGCTCATGCTGGACATGCTGGAGCACGCAGCGGCGGCGGTCACTACCATGTAACGATTGTTGCCGAGGCGTTTGAAGGCAAATCATTGGTTCAACGGCACCAGCTAATCTATAAAGCGTTGGGCGACATGATGAAACATCAAATCCATGCTTTAGGCATTAATGCTCTATCACCCTCTGAACGTAAAATATAAGGAAAATAATAAATGAAAAAAAAGATTATCCCTTTACTGCTTGCTGGTACAGCACTGGTTTCGATTTCAGCTTGCAATGAACAAAAAAGTACTGATGCCACGCCTGCCGCTCCCGTTGTCGATAAAGCAGATGCCGTTGCCGTTGTAAACGGAAAATATATCAGCAAAAAAACACTGGCAGACTTGGAAGGTGAAGTTGCCGAACGTGCGCACGGGCAGACTTTTCCTAAAGATAAATTAATAGAAGAATTGATCCAACGTGAGTTACTGGTTCAGGAAGCCGTGAAAAAAGGACTTGATAAATCGCCTGAAGTTGTAGAACGTCTTGAAACTCTAAAGAAATCATTACTGTCGCAAGCCGTCCTGCAAGATTACCTAAAATCCAATCCGGTCACCGAAGCCGAAGTCAAAGCTGAGTACGACAGCAAAGTTGCCGCTGAGAAAGGCAATGAATATAAAGCGCGCCATATTTTAGTCAAAACTGAAGCTGAAGCTAAAAAGCTGATTGAAAAATTAGACAAAGGCGCAAAATTTGACGAGCTGGCAAACAAAAACTCTATAGATAAATCGTCTCAAGGCGGCGATTTGGGCTGGTTCACCGCTAATCAGATGGTGGCGCCTTTCTCTGAAGCCGTAGAAAAGCTGGAAAACGGCAAATACACTAAAACACCGGTACAAACACAGTTTGGCTGGCATGTTATTTTGAGAGAAGACTCACGTCCTGTAACACCACCTCCTTTGGAAGCGGTAAAAGAACAGCTGACACCTTATCTGCAACGCAAAAAAGTCCAATCCATGATAGAAAACCTGCGTAAGCAGGCGCAAGTAGAAGTTCTGGTTCCGACCACAGAAGAAAAACCAAAAGCTGAAGGCGCTGAACCTGCCGCTCCTGCTGGCGAGCCGGCAACTACAGAGCAGCCAGCTGCTCAACAGCCAGCGGCTGAACCTGCAAAGCCAAGTGAGGCCCCTGCTGAGAAAGCCGCACCTGAAGCGGAAAAACCGGCTACTACAGATAAAAAATAACCCACGTGTCAAAAAGGGCGGTTTTTCCGCCCTTTTTTATGCTATTTTTTCCATGTATTGCAAAATAAACTGGACGCTGCGATTCCCTCGGAATTCGTTAATATCCAATTTATAAGCTATCCTGCAAGATCTCAGGCCCAACCATTGTTCAGGATGATCCACATAAAAAGCGATAGCATCAATTAACTGCTCGGTATCTGGCTTTCTCAGCACCAGTTTAAGATGGCGCTGTCCGACGATGCGGGATTGAATGACATCAAATATTCCGTCAAACACTGGCTCCGGAAACTCCTGCCCCCAGGTACCTGCGTTTTGCAATAAAGCGGCAAATTCAATCGAGATGTCATTTCCGGATAACTCGCCATCCGAATAAATCTTTAGCTCCAGATCGACATTCGCCAGACGCTTTCTTACCATTTCATCAAAGGCTAAAGCAAAAGGCGGATAATCGTGCATTTTCAAACTTAAACCGGCCGCCATGGCGTGACCGCCAAATTTGCTTAATAATTTGGGGTGCTCTGCGGCAATATCACTTAACACATCACGGATATGAACACCGGGGATAGAGCGAGCTGAACCTTTTATTTCGTCTTTGCCGGCCGAAGCAAAGGCAATAACTGGGCGATGCAGCCTGTCCTTGATTCGTGACGCTAAAATGCCAATCACGCCCTGATGCCAGTCTGCATTAAACAGGCAAACCCCGGCAGGCAAATGATTTTCATCCAGGGCTTTCATTTCCCTCAATAAAGCAACCGCTTCTTTTTTCATTTGACCTTCAATTTCCCGCCGATCATTATTCAGATCATCGAGCTGAAGTGCTATTTCTTTGGCATGAGCCGGATCTTCGGTTAACAGGCACTCAATGCCTAATGACATATCATCCATGCGCCCAGCCGCATTGAGTCTCGGCCCTAATGAAAAACCCAGATCCGACGAACTGATTGATTGAGCTTTTTTGCCTGATACTTCAATCAGCGCATTCACCCCAGGATGCGCGCGCCCTGTGCGTATCCTTAATAATCCTTGATAAACCAGTATTCGGTTGACTCGGTCCAGCGGAACCACATCGGCAACTGAACCTAGAGCCACATAATCAAGCAACTGAGCGAGATTAGGCTCCTGGATCCGATGCTTCTCGAACCAGTTTTGTTCTCTTAAGCGGCTACGCAGTGCCATTAACACATAGAAAATCACTCCGACACCTGCCAGCGCGCCACTCGGAAATTTATCGTCGGGTAAATTGGGATTGACGATAGCATCAGCAGCCGGAAGCTCATGCCCAGGCAAATGGTGATCCGTTACCAGAACCTTCAATCCAGAAGCTTTAGCCGCTTTAACACCATCAATGCTTGATATGCCATTATCAACAGTAATGATAATGTCGGGCTTTTGCTGTTTAACCAGTTCTACAATTTCCGGCGTCAATCCATAACCGTATTCAAACCGGTTTGGGACTATAAATGAAACCGACCCTGCCCCCAGTAATTGCAGGCCCTTGACAGCCACTGCGCAACTGGTGGCGCCATCTGCATCGAAGTCGGCTATGACAGAAATTCTCAGCCCTTCATTAATCGCGTTGATTAGATGAGCAACCATATCCTCCATGCCAGATAACAGCCATGGCGATGGCAATTTTGCTAGCGTTCTATCCAGATCAGCTTCCGATATTAAGCCTCTGGCTAAATAAATACGTTCCAATATGGGATGAAGCTCGCCGAATTGTGGACGTTTTTTGCCTATGGGTCTGGCAACAATGGTTTTCTTTACGTTTGGATAATACATGAGGTACAGCAATCAGCAGAGCTTGCGCTATAGAGTTTTAAAATATTTTTCTTAGGCGAGATAATTAAAATCAACGTTTTGCCGGCATTGTTATCGGTATTACCCGGGAAGCTACTGTTTATCAGGAAGGCAAAGAGAGCTCATTATAATTGATTGAGGCAATAACATAGTCATCAATTCTTCTTAATTTCTTCATTTCTTCATATTTTTGTCACTTCCAATACTTATTATTCATGAAGCCCGCTTAGAGCATGCGGTCAATTAAAATTCAGAAAATATACGGAAAATAAGCATGAATAAAATAATTCTAACATCCCTCCCCTTACTTGCGGCGGCAGGCCTTTTTCATCCAAACATCAATTTCGCGGATGAAGTCAAAGGACCAATGGCCTTCAAACCGATCAAGGGGTCTGCTTATAATGAACTCACCAATGATCCTGCTGTGTTGGATGAATCGACCTGGTTGATCCCGGAAGGATTCAAACAATCCGTTGTCTCTGATGAATCCAATTTAAACATTTATATTGATAACGATTGGCCTGACATGAATACGGTCAATGAGACTCAAAAACAGGCTGGGCGCTATTTATACCGTACTCATGAAGTCCGTCCAGGCAATGACCAACGCAATGACGGGAGATTGGGTGGAGCAGTTTCCGTTATCGATTTAAAAACGGGTAAAGCCAAAGAATTGGCAGCTAGAGACTATTGGGAAGCCTTGGACGGTATTGTTTGGACACCGTGGCATACCATTCTGGTTGCTGAGGAAACAAACTCGGGCGGCTATCCTGATCCCGATTATCCGCATGCTTCATCGGGACTGGTTTATGAAATCGAGCTGGACAAGGATGACCCTACCAAAGCAAAGAAAGTCACAGCCCGTCCATTGCTTGGCTCAATTGCTCATGAAGGAATTGAGACCGATGATGAAGGCAATGTCTATGTGATCGATGAAGACCGTGCACCAGGCGGATCTATTTACAAGTTCGTACCCAACACTTATGGCGATTTGAGCAGCGGCAAGTTATTTGCATTGCGGGTTAAAAATGGCGCCCAAATCGGCGAGGCGGAATGGGTAGAACTTAACCTTGATCCAGCCACATTTGATGCGCAAGCAGCCGCAGAACAAGTTGGAGCAACCAGCTACTGTCGTCCTGAAGATTTGGAGCGCATAGGCAAGGTTTTATATGCGGCATTGACTTGCGAACCGCGAACCGGCGGCAAAGATGGTCCTGGCGCCGTATTGTCTATTAGCCTGAATGAAGTGCCGATGGTCAATTACTTCGTTGAAGCCGGTGTCAATATTGCTGCAGAAAATTCAGCTTCCGGCGTAACCGGTCTTAAAAGTCCCGATAACTTGGCCAACGGTCCTGACGGAAAATTATGGATCGTGGAAGATAATGTACCCAGTGATATTTGGGTAGCAGAACCCGATAATGACGGCGATAGCCATGCGGATGGCGTGCATTTGTTTGCATCGATGAAAGATAAAGATGCGGAAGGAACCGGTATATATTTCGGCAAAAACCCGCATAAACTGTTCGTGAACGTCCAGCATTCGGGAACGGGCAATGATAAAACGATGGCGATCAGTGAAATCAGGAAAAACGTTGAAAAGAATAAAAGGCACAATGAGGACCGTGATTAATTCATCCGGTTAAATTGATGCCTACATAAATACAAGACGAGCCGCAGCTTATTTAATTGTTACGGCTTTTTATTATTCGCTTTTAGGCGACGCATCAGCACATGAATCAAACAGAATAATCGAAGCTTCATAGCTGATGCGTCCGCTAACTTAAATATCCCTTTGCTCTATAACAATCTGCCAAGGCCGTTCAGCAATGGGCAATACGTAACCTTGGGCATCCAATTCCACATGAGTCAGGGAAACCGCATCGAGCACATTTCCTCCGATCAGATCCAACTCATTCGCTCGGCGTTCTACCACAATATCGCAATGATAAGGTCCGCGGCGCAATCGCGCGAACGCATTTACTTCATGCATGAATCTCTCCTCCCGAGGCGCGCAAAGCAAATCTCCTGGCTTGGGTGAGTAAAATTTTGCGTCCCGGGCAATAAAGCGGGCATTCCTGTCAGCCGACAGCGCATGCTCGATATAGTCCCAATGCAGTACAGTGGATGGCAGATCGCTTTCGGGCACACCTGAACTGCGCGCCAACCAGATGATGAAAGCGCCTGACCAGGGGCGCAGTTCACCTTCATAGCCTAATATCGGCAAAGATGAGGCGGTGTACCAGTATAAATACACGCGCGAGAAAAGCGGCGCCTGGGTTTCATGGCTGTTCACTTCTCCAGTCGAATAGGTCAGTACCGGCGGTTGATGAGTATAATCGGCCACAGGCTGACCAAATAGCATCCATTCCTGACGGGCCAGATAAATCATGCGTTCGCGTATGGTAGGTATGGCGAACGCTGGCTTGACGCCCTCTGCCGGCGTGATGTGTGGAGGTTGGTCGACGGCTATTAACGTACAACCGATCTGCAAAAGGATCAATCCTAAACTTAAACCGAACAAGGATCTGGTCACACGTTCACCTCGATGCGCCACTGTCTGCCCGGATCAATTTCAACTACATTAATCTCTGCATCCATAAATTGCCGAATAACAGCAATATTAGTCCGGCTATGCTCGGATAAAGGACCGGTCACAAACGAACCGCCGGCTCCCAGACTTAACGGTAAGAGGAGTTGGTCAGCGAGATAACAGCCGACAGGCGCACCTAAGGATTGATAATTTATCAACTCGTCAGCCGCCTTGTCAGCCACTTGTTCCGCGCTGATGCCGCGCTCTCCAATGCTTTCGACAACTTCTGTTATGTCAGAATAACGAACTTGGAGAGAAATAATATTGCCAGGGCCTGGCGACTCAACTGTTTCCAACGTTATGCTTTCTTCAGGCCAGTTCAGCCTTTTCAATAATTGTTTTTTCTCTCTGACCAGCACATGGCCGGGTATTCTGGATGCCATGCATTTTGCCTGACTATTAAGCAGTATTCCCTGATTTTCCAGTATGACTTTTTGAAAGTTTTGAGGAGGATTGATGGTTATTGTCCATTTTCCGCCTCCTGCCGGATAAAAACCGTAGCGTTCGATCCTGGCATTAAACTTAGCGCCCATTTGTTCCAGAACTGGCAAAAAACTGTGTTGTATAAAATCAAAGCTGGGGGCCATTGGGTTATGCGTTCCTCCTTCCAGAACCAATCGTGAGGGCTTGCCGGTCAATAACAGCGCCGGCAGCACGGTCTGGAAAACCAGTGTACTGCTGCCAGCAGTGCCGATAGCAAAATGATAGTCGCCAGCTTTAAGATTGCCAGGTATAAATTCAATTGTTTGAGAACCGACAAACGCACCATCAATCTGCGCATCGCATATTTCGGCCATGGCCTTAACACTGGCTAAATGTTGGCGCATCAGCCCCGGCTTTTTTCTGCCTTGTCTGATATTTTTGATCCGTAACGGTTTTCCCAGACTGGCGGCCAACGATAGTGATGTTCTCAGCATTTGGCCGCCACCCTCCCCACGTGCGCCATCTATATTAATCATGATTGTACCTTTTAATAATCCTGAAGTGTCTTGGCATTTATTTTTTCCAAATATGTCTATGATATAATATCCTTAATTGAAACGTGCCCGCCTGTCATTTTGCTTCTGCCAAGACAGTTAATAAACCTTATAAATGCTATATTTGATATATGTCTATGATATAAATAATCATAAATATAATCGCGTCATTGCTCATCATACTATTGGTTTGTGAACATGAATTGGACGTCTCTCTACGATGATAGATGATGCATTAACAGCGCCCCGCACACATACTGTCTAAACGGCAGATGCTTCGCTCGATCAAACGAGCCCTATAATCAAGCGCTGTTTATATGATGCTAATCTCTTTGGCCGCTCGTACTGCTGCTGTGTTTTGTGATTTGCTCCCTAGCTGCGGCGGCAATGTTTTCCGGCGTAAAACCGAAATGTTGAGCGACGACTTTCGCTGGTGCAGACAGGCCGAAGTCATGCAGGCAAAACCTGGCGCCCTCGCAACCGGTATAGCGCTCCCAACCGAAGCTGGATGCGGCTTCGACGGCGACCCGCGCCTTGATCCGTGGAGGCAGCACGCTGTCCCGATAAGCCTGGCTCTGAGCCTCGAATAGATCCCATGACGGCATGCTTATCACCCGAGCCTTGATCCCTTCGGATTTCAGTTGCTCATAAGCCGTAACGCAGAGACCGACCTCACTGCCCGTCCCCAGCAACAGTACATCAGGCTGCTGATCCTCGGCATCGGCAAGCACATAGGCGCCGCGGGCCACACCGCTGGCCGGCGCGTATTTCGAACGGTCCAGCGTCGGCACCGCCTGGCGCGTCAACACCAGACTGACAGGGCGATTCTTGATTGGCATAATGGCGCGCCACGCCTCCACAACTTCGTTCGCATCCGCCGGGCGTATCAGAATCATGCCCGGCATGGCCCGAAAAGAAGCGAGATGTTCGACAGGCTGATGAGTGGGCCCGTCCTCGCCCAGACTGATCGAGTCGTGCGTCCAGATATAGATCACGGGCAGTTCCATCATGGCGCAAAGCCGCACTGCAGCCCGGCAGTAGTCGGTAAAAATAAAGAAGCTCGCCGCATAGGGCCGCAGTTTTGACTGGCTCAGCCCACTGGCGATGGCGCACATGGCGTGCTCGCGCAGGCCAAAGTGTAAATTGCGGCCGCTGTAATCGCCTCCCTGCCCCGGCGCCTGAAACTCGCCGGCCGGCTCGGCGCTCAAATGCGTCTTGGTAGACGGCGCAAGGTCAGCCGCGCCGCCCAGCAGCCATGGTATTTTTCCGGCTATCGAATTCAGCACTTTACCCGACGATTCACGGGTAGCCATGCCCTTCGCATCGGCCGGAAATTCAGGCAAGCCGCTGTCCCAACCGCCCGGCAAGTCGCCCTGCTGCATCTGATCGATCTGTTCGGCAAGCTCCGGAAAATGCTGGCGATAAGCTGCAAACTGCTCATTCCAGTCTAAGCGGGCCGCAGAACCGCGCCGGCCAAACTGATCCCGGAAGTGTGCAGGAACCTCGTCCGGCACGTAAAACTGAGCATCCGGGTCCCACCCATAAGCCATTTTCGCCAGCCGAACCTCTTCATCGCCCAGCGGTTCGCCATGGGCCTCTTTCGTATCATGCTTGTGCGGCGCGCCATAGCCGATATGGCTCCGAACGATAATCAACGTAGGCCCATCATGCGTATTAAGGAATTTCTCGTAGCATTGGGTAAGCAGATCAAGGTCATTGGCGTCGTCGACATGAGAGACATGCCAACCGTAGCCGGAAAAGCGCTCTGCCACGTTTTCCGTGAAAGTCAAACGGGTCGAGCCTTCGATGGTGATATCGTTGTCATCGTAAATCCAGCAGAGATTGGAAAGCTTCAAGTGGCCCGCCAAGGACGCCGCCTCGGCGCAAACGCCCTCCATGATGTCGCCATCGCTGCACAGTGCATACACGTTGTAGTCAAACAGATCGTAACCGGGGCGGTTGTAAGTGGCCGCCAGCCAGCGTTCCGCGATCGCCATGCCGACACTGTTCGCAGCCCCCTGCCCGAGCGGCCCGGTCGTCGTCTCCACGCCGGAAGTCCAGCCGTACTCAGGATGCCCCGTGCAACGGCTGTCGATCTGGCGGAACGTCTTGAGATCTTCAAGCGTCACTGCCAGCCGGTCAGATTCCTTATAACTGGGGCTGGCCGCTTTGACGCCGCACAAATACAGCAGACTGTAGAGCAACGCCGAGGCATGACCGGCCGAGAGCACGAAACGGTCACGGTTCGGCCAGTTGGGCTCTTCCGGATCGGAGCGCAAGAAGCGCTGCCACAGGCAGTAAGCGGTCGGAGCCGCGCCCATGGGCGTACCCGGATGGCCGGATTTCGCTTTCTGGACGGCATCGATGGAAAGCGTGCGCAGAGTATTGATGCAAAGCTGGTCAAGTTGAGATGGATCGGTCATAAATTCACTCCACTGATGAAGGACAATGCGTCAGCACGTGCATAAATAAAGCGCTCCCCAAGCAGCTTTTTCCAAGAAATCGCTGTTATTTGATCTCAATACCGGCGGCCGGGGCCTTTCGTTCCATTAAATAGGCATAAATCGTAGCGATAAAGATGGGAAAGGCGCCGAAAATGATAAACACAAGGTCTCCGGGCAAGCGCAGCCATTCAAAAAGACGGGACTGGTGCGTGCCCGTATAAGCAAGCCCCCTCGCATGCCAGTAACCGTTTTCCACTACATCAATCAATTGCATTATGCCAGCCGGAAACAGGCTAAAAACCACCATCATCAGAAGCCCGATATTGATCCCCCAGAAGCCAACCCGAATATATTTCTCCAAGTCCATCCAGAGGGTATCGCTAACTGTCTGCCTGATCACAAATACGAGAAGGCCGATGCCAAGATTGCCGAACACGCCCATCAAAGCGGCATGGCCATGGTTCGGCGTCAGCAATGTGCCGGCCTCGTAATAACTGACGATCGGCAGATTGATGAGAAAGCCGAAAATCCCGGCCCCGACAAAATTCCAGACGCCGACGGCGATGAGAAAATAGAAAGTCCATTTATGAGGTACCGCGATCTTCTGTTGGCAGATAACGCAGCGCGAGTGGGTCAGCGTTATGAAATCCCAGGCGTCGAGCGTGAGCAATGTCAATGGCACGACTTCGAGCGCCGAGAACATGGCGCTTAAAGCCATGTTGAGGTTAGTCTGCCCGGTCCAGTACATGTGATGGCCTGTGCCTATGATTCCGCCGGCAAAGTACAAGATGGCGTCCAGGTAAATGATGCGCGTAGCCGTCAATTGCGAAACAACGCCAAAACGGAAAAAAATAGTCGCGACCAGCACCGTGATGAAAAACTCGAAAAAGCCCTCAACCCAGAGATGAATGATCCAGAAACGCCAGGAATCGACAATAGAGAAATGGGTCGAGCTGTCGAAGAACATGGCCGGCAGATAAAAGAACGGAATAGCCAGCGCGGCAAACAAAAACAAACCGGCGATCTCCCGATGTTCGGCATCATGCAGGGCCGGAATCAGCGCGCGCACCAGCAAGCCAAACCAGAAGAGCAGCGCGGCAGCCAGCAAAAATTGCCATGCGCGGCCAAGCTCAAGGTATTCCCAACCCTGGTCGCCTAACCAGAACCAAATCTGCGGCAATTTCTGTAGCATTCCAACCCATTCGCCCAATAAACTGCCGATAACGACTATGAGCAGAGCCCAGAACAAAGCATGAATGCCGGCCGTTTGCCCTCTTGGTTCCTTCCCTCCAAGTTCGCTGCTCAGAAAGAGCGCGCCAGCGACGAACGCGGTGGAAATCCAGAAAATCGCTAACTGCAGATGCCAGGTCCTCAACAAGTTACTGGGAAACCACAAAGAAAGGTCGAATCCATAAAAGCTGTTCGGGTCGGCGCGATAATGCGCGGTGCCGCCGCCGGCCAGCGTCTGCATTAAAAGCAGCAACGAGACGATGACAAAATACTTGAGCGTGGCGCGCTGGGCGGGGCTCCCGCCAGTGAGGAGCCGCTGCGGATGCACATGCCCTTCGGTCTTCCATCCGAGAAATTTGAATTTACCGAACGCTAACAGCACCAATGCCGTTCCGCCGAGCAAGAAAATCAGGCTCAAAACGCTCCAGAGCACCGCATCAGCCGTTGGCGTGTTTCCCGCCACAGGATCGAATGGGAAATTGTTTGTGTACGAATAAGACATTCCCGGCCGATTGGCAACCGAAGCCCAAGCGGTCCAGGCGACAAAAGCGGTTAGCTGCCGCAGCTCATCGGGATTGCGGATGGCTCCCGCGCCGAGCCCGCCGCTCTGTAGCGGCGAGGAAAAATAAGTGTTCCACGCGCTCGTCTGCTGCCGAAACCAGTCGCCATAGGAAGGCCCCATGGTCAGCGCGCCGCTGTGAGGATCATACCGATTTTGCTTCAGTTCGGCCCGGACTTCCGCCTCGACAGCCGACCGCTGAGCCGGTGTTAATTGATCTGGCGACTGGCCATAGCGCTGCCGGGCAATCAGCGCCGCGCCGGCAAGCGCCTGGGTATGCAGATATTCTGCCGAATAGTCGGGGCCGAGATAAGCGCCATGCCCCCAAACAGTGCCATTGTCCATCAGTCCGTACTTAAGAAATACTTGCTGGCCGGCGCGAATGTCATCGTCAGTGAATAAAATCGATCCATCGACCGCCATCACCTTCTTCGGAATCGGCGGCGCCTCATCATATATCTTGAGCGTTATCAGCAGAAGAACCGCCAGACCGGAGATCAGAATGATAAGACTCACGCGCCTCCACCAAGGCGAAAGCGTATTGATGACAGGCATCTCTGACGCTGGCATTGCTTCCCTGAAGGCGAGGTTATCGTCTGTTTCATTCATTCGGTTGCCTCGATGTCGATGCTGATCAGTATTCTACATATCGTCATTCATCTTTATTTATACCTCATTTATACCTCCGCCGCTCCGGTTTTTTCTGTTCGTTGGCATACTTATAAAATTGTCATCGCCGCCTGGAAAAAGGCAGCTAGGCCTAACCGGCATTTCATGCTCTAAACTGGCGATAGCGCCGGATCAAGGCATTGGTCGAGCTATCATGGTTGAGCGGCGGCTCGTTTGCGCTTTCCAACTCGGGGATCGTGCGCTGCGCCAGCACTTTGCCCAACTCGACGCCCCATTGGTCGAAAGAATTGATATGCCAGATTATCCCCTGCGTGAAGACACTGTGCTCATAAAGTGCGATCAAGGCCCCGAGCGTCTGCGGCGTCAGGCGCTCGGCCAGCAGGGTATTGGTCGGACGGTTGCCCTCGAAGCTGCGGTGCGGCGCCAGCCAGTCGGGAGTGCCTTCGGTCTTGACTTCCTGCTCCGTTTTGCCGAAGGCCAGCGCCTCCGTCTGCGCGAACAGGTTCGCCATCAGCAAGTCATGCTGTCCATTGACCGGATTCAATGTCTGGCAAAAACCGATAAAATCACAGGGGATCAGCTGCGTTCCCTGATGGAGGAGCTGATAAAACGAGTGCTGTCCGTTGGTACCCGGCTCGCCCCAGTAGACAGGCGCCGTATGATAAGAGACTGGCGCGCCATCGAGCGTGATGTGCTTGCCGTTGCTCTCCATCGTCAATTGCTGGAGATAAGACGGGAAGTACTTGAGATACTGCTCATAAGGCAATACCGCCATTGTCTGCACACCGAAAAAATTGATGTACCAGACTGACAGCAGCCCCATGAGTGCCGGTAAATTGCGCTCGAACGGGGCGGTTCGAAAATGCTCGTCCATGGCTCGGAAGCCGGCCAGCATCGAGCGAAAATTCTCAGGCCCGATCGCAATCATGGTCGACAGGCCGATCGACGAATCCATCGAATAACGGCCGCCGACCCAATCCCAGAAACCGAACTGGTTTGCCTCGCCGATACCGAATTTCGCCACCTCTTCAGGATTCGCCGAGACCGCTACAAAGTGCCTGGAGACGGCCTCCTCGCTGCCGAGCTTGCGCAGGCTCCATGCCCGGGCGGCATGCGCATTGACCATCGTCTCAAGCGTCGTGAAAGTTTTCGAACAAATGATGAATAAGGTCTCTTCCGGATTGAGATAGCGTGTCGCCTCAACAAAGTCGGTGCCGTCCACGTTGGAAACGAAAAGGAAACGCATGTCGCGCTGACTGTAATAGTGCAGCGCTTCGTAGGCCATTACCGGCCCAAGGTCGGAACCGCCGAGACCGATATTGATGACATTTTTGATACGTTTGCCCGTATACCCCAGCCATTGCCCGTCACGAACCTGCTGCGAGAAAACACTCATCCGGTCCAGCACCTCATGCACTTCAGGCACAACATCGACGCCATCGACAAAAATCTGTTCATCTTTAGGTGCCCGCAAGGCCGTGTGCAAAACAGCCCTCCGTTCCGTCACATTAATCTTTTCACCGCTGAACATTGCATCAATTCGATCACGCAACCTGCACTCATCGGCAAGCTGCACGAGCAGTCGTATCGTCTCGTCAGTGATGCGGTTTTTCGAGTAATCGAGATAAATGCCTCCAGCTTCGGCCGCCAAGCGCTCGCCGCGTCCTGAATCATCGGCGAAAAGCTGGCGTAGATGAATATTGCGCATGGCTTGATAATGCGCCGCCAGCGCCTTCCAGGCCGGACACTCAATCAATGGTTGCGAGGCTGCATTCATTTCGATCCTCCGGTTGCTTTTTCGTCAATACTGGCCATCAGATCATTCCAGGACTTCACGAAAGCTTGGGCGCCTTCATGTTGCAGCTTTCCGGCCAAGTCAGCGTAATTCACCCCGACCTTTACGAACTCGTCCAGCACTTTATCGGCTTCGCCGGTGCCGACCGGCAATTCGGCCCCTACTCGCCCATGGTCGGCAAAGGCAAGCAAAGTCTTCTCAGGCATGGTATTGATCGTATTCGGCGCTACCAGGGCTTCAATGTACAGGGTGTCGGAAGCCTCAGGGTCCTTAGTGCCGGTGCTGGCCCATAACAGGCGTTGAGGCCTCCCGCCGGCCTCGACTATTTCCCGCGAGCGAGGAGAATCCAACAGTTCACGGTAGGCCGTATAGGTACGCTTGGCAATGGCGATGCCAAGGCGATTTCGAAGATCGGCCGGCACCTTGTCCTTGACTGCCACATCCCAACGGCTCACGAAAATAGATGCCACAGAGTCGACCCTGGGCTCGAGGCCGGCTTCGATCCGCCGTTCAATGCCGCGCATGTATGCCAGGGATGCCGCAATATATTGTTCGCGCGAGAACAACAGCGTGACGTTTATTGGCACGCCCTTAAAAATGCACTCCTCGATCGCGGGAATGCCTGCCGAGGTTCCCGGTATCTTGATAAAAATATTAGGCCGCTGTGCTCGGTCATGCAGTTGCTTGGCTATTTTAATGCTATTGGCGGTATCGTCCGCCAGCAAAGGCGACAGCTCCAACGATACCCAGCCGTCCGCGCCGCCGGTGGCGTCATGGATCGGGCGAAAAAGATCGGCGGCCTGGGTCAAATCCTCTAGTTCCAGTTCCAGGAACAACGCTTCGCCTGACTTGCCTTCGGCCGCTTTACGACGGATAGCGTCATCATAAAAATCAGCGCTCTTGATGGCCTGATCGAAGATTGTGGGATTTGAGGTAAGCCCCGTCAGCGAAAACTCATTGATGTAGCGCTGTAATGTGCCGCTCGTCAATAATCCTCGTGTAATATTATCAAGCCAGAGGCGCTGGCCGAGATTATGAAGTTGTTGTGTGGCCTTCATCATTCCTCCTGTTCAACATATTCAGTATTGGCAGACCTTAGCAATGCTGGCAAATCCACATGGATCAGGTCGCTAATATGTTCGATTGTCAGATCGGCCGAGGGATAAGCGGCAATATTATTGGGGTCGAGCGCATAATGCCCCTGACGAGGAAAAATCGTCGTCAACCGTTTTCCCCAGATCTTTTTCATGGCTGCCAGAATGCGCAGCTTGTCATCCACCATCACATAATGCCGGGCCGGATAGCGCTGCTCGACCGCTGCCAGCATTTCTTCCTTATGGATGTAAATCAGCACGCGGCTTTCGACTGCATCCCAGAGTCCCGAGCGCTGCACCTTGCGCGGCTGGAAGACCACATCGCCATCCGACAGGATGACGGTCGGCCCCCAGCGGCGCAGATGTCTGATCACATCAAGCGCCCCCGGATAGAGGCGATCCGCAAACGGATAGTCCGCCAGATAACTCGACATCAGCAATAGCTGCGGTTCGTTCATGGCGCCAAGCCGATAGCGCTGCAGCGCGCCCAGATAATCGGCATAGCCCAGCTCGGCGCGCAATTCATTGAAGATCACCCAATAACGCTCGCTGTTCTCGAAGCCAAACGAACGCTCCAGATGCCGCCTGAGGTCTGCCGTCACTCGGTCGTTTTCAAGCAGCGTATTGTCCACATCCAGCAAAAAAACGACTTCCTCCGGCTTTGTCATAGCCTTGGTCCTTGCCGCGTGGGATTAAGCCAGCCGCCATCGGCCGCAATGAGCGCATCGGCTTGTTCCGGCCCCCAACTGCCGGGCGCGTAAAAGAGGACCGGGTGATGCGTTTTCAGGACCGGATCGACAACCGCCCAAGCGGCCTCGATCGCCTCCTCGGCAGTAAAAAGCGCGCCATCGCCGGCCAAGGCGTCGGTCAAAAGCCGTTCGTAGGGCAACTCCTCCCCTAACTGCTCATCCAGCAGGTAGAGTTCCCGCTGGTCGCCGACGAATTCTTTCCCTACGCGTTTGACTCGCGCAGCCAAGGCAATAGCACTGTTGGGAGAAAGTCTGAAGCGTACATAATTAGTCCGCCCATTCGCCGGCAGTGAATCGGCAAACAACCGCTGCGGCGGCGCCTTAAGCTGGACCAGCACCTCGGCAGCCGTTTCGGCCAGGCATTTGCCGGAACGCAAATACCACGGCACGCCTTCCCAACGCCAGGAGTCGATAAAAAGCCGCGCCGCGCAGAAAGTTTCTACATCGGAATTCTTAGCCACGCTAGGTTCGTCGCGATAGCCTGTGTACTGGCCGCGCACCAGGTCATCTGCGTTCAACGGGCGCATGGCATGAAAGACTTTGGCTTTCTCGTCATGCACGGCGCCAAAACTCCGATAGGCCGGCGGTTCCATGGCGAGCAGTGAGACGATCTGAAACAGATGGTTCTGAATCACGTCGCGCAGGCAACCGGCTGTCTCATAGAAGGCGCCGCGCCCTTTTACGCCGAAATTCTCGGCCAGGGTGACCTGAACGCTGGCTACGCAATTGCGGTTCCAGATCGGTTCCAGGAACGAGTTGGCGAAACGGAAATAAAGGATGTTCATGATCGCTTCCTTGCCGAGAAAATGATCGATACGGAATATCGCATCCTGCGGAAACACCGACTGGGCAATACGGTTCAGCTCCCGCGCTGAAGCCAGATCGCGCCCGAACGGTTTCTCGATGACGATGCGCGCATGCTCCGCCAGTCCTGCCGCGCCCAGCCCTTTAATGACGACCGAAAACAGTGAAGGCGGAATGGCCAGATAATGTGTGGGACACCTGGCTTCGCCAAGGGTCTGTCTGAGGGCATCGAATGTCTCCGTATCGTTATAGTCGCCCGCCACGTATCGAAGCAAAGAGAGCAGATGCGCCAAAGCGGGCCGGTCATCTATCGTGCTGTGCTGCTGAATGCTGTCCTTTGCTCGCTGGCGAAGCTGTTCCAGACTCCACGGCGATGATGCGACGCCGATCACCGGCACATTGAGACTGCCCTGCTTTGCCATCGCATAAAGCGCCGGGAAAATCATTTTATAGGCCAGATCACCCGTCACGCCAAAAAGCACCAGCGCATCAGATATCTCGCGGCCACCGCTATTGCCCATCTCAATATCCTCCAGTCCTGTTTTGCTTCACTGCTTTCTGGCGATGATATTTTTTATTTCAATTCCATAAAATGCACCAGATTGACCAATTTCCTCTGTTCGGTATCCAACATAGCGTTGCATTTTTCTGACAAAAAATTTAATCCCTATTGCTCATAGGCGTGCTTCAATTTTTGAAGGACCACAAGGTGCACCTGTTCCGGGTTGAGGTGTCCACCCACCGCACGGGCTGGGTCGTGACCAACGACGCCACTCAAAATTCCACCGAGGCGACACAACAGGCGTGTGGCTTCCGCTGGAGGATTGAGCCGTTGCACCGCGAAGGCAAGCAAGTGACAGGGCTGGAACGCTGCCAATGCCGAAAAGCCCGGATTCAACGCAACCACATCGGTTGCGCCTTCCTGGTCTGGGTCCGGCTCAAGCACTTGGCGGCCCAAACCGGTCGCACGGTTTATCAACTCAAGCAGGGATTGCTCGATGACTACCTCATCCAGCAACTGAAGAATCCATCGCTCAAAATAGTCCTTGCAAATCGTTTTGCCAAGCAGCTTCTAAACTGCCCGATGCATCGAAATCGCTATACGATTCCATGCATTGATACTTGCAATAGCAAAGGTCAGTTCTGCAATTTGTGTGTCTGAGTAGCGGGTCTTCAGTTCATTGAATAGCTCTTTAGGCACCTGTTGATCCTTAAGGTAGGTAACCGCTTCGGCCCAGCGCAGCGCTAAGCGCTCATCATGAGTGAAATGCGGACTTTCTTTCCACGCGGCCAGTGTATCCATTCTTTCTGGTGTCTCACTGTCCTTTCGTAGATCACGCCCATGAAGTTGGGTGCAGTATGCGCAACCGTTGATCTGCGATATGCGCAGATAGATCAGGTTTTGAAGCTTCTTGTCTACGCTTCCAGTTTCAAGCGTTTCTGTAAATTTATTTAATGCATTGAATGCATTGGGTGCCAGCGTCCAATATGGGAAAGTGTTAGTTGACATGGTTAAAATATCCTCCAAGTTAAATGTTAGATACTTTGATCTTGTGCCCCGATCTATTGGGCACTCGACTGAGAGAGTCATCTCTAAAACCCTCAACTTAATGCCGAAAACTGATTTATTCAGCAATGCCGCATCGATCCTCGTCCCTCCTCAGCGCTCGAGCAGATGCAATTTGCTTTTGACTTTGCCCCAATCCTCTGCATCGGGCAAGGGTCCTTTTTTCTCGATAATCACCGGCCATGCCTTAGCCAATTCAGCATTCAGGGCAATGAAAGGCATCTGGTCTGTCGGGACATCTTCCTCGGCGAAGATCGCTTCCACCGGGCATTCCGGGACACATAAGGTGCAGTCGATGCATTCGTCCGGGTCAATCGCAAGAAAATTGGCGCCTTCCCGGAAGCAGTCCACGGGGCAGACGAGGACACAATCGCAGTATTTGCATTTGATGCAGCTTTCAGTCACGACATGAGTCATAGGACTTCTCCTTATTTGGTCGAGTAGCGTTGGATCGGTCTTGCTCGTGAGCAATGGCCATGTCAGGGCGCCCAAAAAGCCGTCACTCCTTGTACGTCAGCACCCGTCCCCAAAGGCTTTTGGTTCCCCAGATGCCCGCGCGCAAGCACTCGAGCTGAACGATCTGGCTGTGGTCGACGAAGAGATTGACTTCCGGACCATAGTTCTTGACATACCAGGCAAAAACGTCGGGATCAGCGGCTTCGAACATGAGATTTTCCAGACCCAGGGCGTTGATCATCCGGCTTGCCACGTCCGTGCGCCAGACCTTCACATTCTCGGTGATTCCTTCCGATTCGATCATGATGAGGTAGGCTCCTGCGTCCAGGAAGCGTCTGGCTTGCTGGATCGCCCACTCCGGATCGCGTGTTCCTTCGGCCTCCAGTTCGGCAGCTGCAGTCGCTCCCCCCGCGCCGAACTGGATGCCCACTTCGGGCTTGGCCTTCATTCCGGCCCGCTGCACCTTGTCGATCAGCCGCAACCAATCATCGGTGGGGATGACGATGAAGCCGCAGGATATCTCGATGATGTCGAATCCCAATGCCTTGCATTCGCGAACGTACTGATCGACGGCTTCCTGCCCTTGGGTCAGCACGTGTTCGATGAAACCGCCGGTGGACACCTGAACGTCATGGGCGTGGCACAAATCGATGAGTTCCTTGACGACTTGACGAGGCATTAGACTGAAAGAGCCGCCGGCGAACTTGAGCGCATCGACGTAAGCGCCCATCGTCTCCAGTACATCCTGCAAATAGCGCTTGCCCATGGGCGTGTAGTAAGGTCCGCGGATCTCGGTGACGCCCCGCGTGCGCGGCTTGGTCTCACGCTCGTTGATGCGGAGAAAGCCGAAAGCGCGTTCATCGGTAGGATTAGCAGCCTGAATCATGATCTATCTCCTCGCCGTAAGGTATGGAACTGTTCAACCGGAGTTCTTCAGGGGCGGCCACTTGCGTTCGATTCTTTGCCACCCGTTCGAGCAGCTGTGCCAGATCGGCGGCTTGAATCGACTCGAGCTGATCCACTGCTTGCACGATTTGGCGCCGAAGGCCGGGGTCCGTGCGACCCGAGCTCAGCCGTTCGAATTTCTCGACGACGGTTTCCCAAACCATGGGGCGGGTATGGAATCCCTCGTAGTCCCTTTTTTCCTGAACCAGCCTCCGACCATCGCTCAGATGGACGGTGACGCGGCAGGGCATTTCCTCGGGAAATCGCCGGCTGTAGTCATCCAGAGCGCTGACGGACACTTTCCTGAGCAGTGTCTGGACGTCCGGCCGCGCGATTCGAGCGGACTCATATTGCTCCGGCATCACTTGTCCGTCCAGAACGGCAACGGCGATCAGGTAAGGCAGGCTGTGGTCCGCCTGCTCTTTGGTTCGAACCAAGGTTTTATCGCCCTCTTCACCGCCTCCAATGATGTGGTAAGCGACGTCGAAAATCTCGATCTCGATGCGTTGCACGTCACTCGCCGTAAACCCGTGTTCCTGCTTCAGATCCAGGACGCCTTCCAGGGCTGACTGGGAATGAATTTCGGCATTGTATTTCTTGACGATGGTCCGGGTCACGCGCTCCAGGTCTTCCCGGTCCCAGTTGATCTCGAAGCGGCCCGCAATGGCGTCCATGAAGCCCTTGTTCCCCTCGAACACTTCCAGCGGGCCAGTAACGCCGCGCATGGCCAGGAAGGTCGCATGGGTGGCGCAAAATGCCGTGTGGGGGAAAGCCAAGCCTTTCCAATGCGACAGAGCCCCGGTTCGGGTGACTCGCAGTGCGTTGAGAGCGGTGCCGCAGATGGCGATGGCGTGGGCCGTTTGTGCGTGATCCAGACGGAGCGCCTTGGAAACGCCTGCGGCAACAGCATAGGCGCCTTGGGTCGTGTGGTCGAAGCCTTTCGCGCGGACCGGCGCTGCATCGCTCAGCCGGCACTGAACCTGGTAAGAGACCGCCAGCGCAGTGAGCAGGTCACGGCCGCTGCCTTTCGCATATTCCGCCGCCAGCACGGCTCCGAGGTTATCGCTGGGATGACAGGTTTCCCCTTTGGCGAGGTAACTGTCATTGAAATCGAGGTAGCGCACCAGGGCGCTGTTGTGGAACGCCGCCCGGTCCGGAGCCGTTCGCCCCCCGCCGATCAGAGCGCAATGTGCGGCGCCGCCAAAGTCGGCTACCTGTGCTTGGATCGCTCGAATTGGCTCGCCTCCGAGTGCGCCAATCGCGCAGCCGACGGCGTCCAGCACCCGAATCTTGAATTGGCGGCGGGCGTTTTCGGATAAGTCGTCATAGGACGCCCGTCCGACAAACCCAGCCATTTGCTCGACATAGGTCATAGCCAATCCTCATCGTTATTTATCGGTGACGCAAGATGCCCGGCAGATGGGGCATAACCCATGCTAGCGCGCCGGTGCAGCGGACTCCGGATCGCATTTCCCTGCCTTGACCAAGGTCAACAGCATGATCACGGGGGTCTTTGCATACAGGCTATGGGGAAGCCTGGCGGGCATATGAATCCATGTTCCCGCTTGCGCCTCCTGAGCATCCTGGCCCAGCGTCACGCGAGCCTGGCCCTGCAGGAAGTGCATCACGGCGGGCATCGACGCCGTATGTTCCGATAGCTCTTGCCCTGCGTCGAATTCGAACAGGACGACCTTCAAGTGTTCATCCTGGAACACCGTGCGGCTGGTGATGCCGTTTTCAGGGATATCGTCCGCTTTGACAAGATCATCAACGTATGTGTACGTCATGTCACATTCTCCGATTATTTTTCACCCTGCGTTAGTCTACAGTGAATGGAAGGGCGCGCCGGGTCGGCATGGTGCCCAATACACCCCGGGCCTATCCTCGTCCGCCTTTCGGTAGGATCATGATCCCGGCTGGGTTAATAGGGCTCAAATTCTCCTTGGCAAATTCTCAGACCCTACCGGATCTGGTTCGGACATCAGGTCTGAGGCTGTCCTAAGGTTCTCTCAGGCGTTCGGCCCCGCGCTCCATGTCGCATTGAAACACGACGTCCCGCATCGGCTCCAGCGTTTGAGGCCGCATCGCCGCAGCCTCCGCAGCAGAGATGAGCGTCCTCCATATTTACGAGGACCTCAGGTTGGCTTGACGGTTCCATTTTTCACCTCCGAGTGTTGATTGGGAATAAAGGAGGATTCTGTTGCGTTAATTTCTATCGATCGCAACTTGGTGCCGAATTGGTTTTAGGCGGCCAATGAATAAAATTGTCCTGTCGCGGATCGATTTTGGCTATCGCCCAAGCCCTTCCCTCTGGCCGTTCTTGATCCTATACATCAGCTAGATATCTTGCAGAGCGAACTGGCCGAACGACAAGATTGGAAGCCGAGTATCGGTCGAATAATGCGTTTGATGGCCCCGCTGGTCTTGTTCGAAGAAATTGTTCCTTGTCTACAGCACGGTAGAGATAGCGCCACCGGTCCTTGATGTCGGTTTCGTCCATCCTCCAACTCTTACCGGCTGAACGCTTGCGATCTTTCCTGAAAGAGGTCTCCAGTTGAGGCGTGGACTTTTGGATTCAGCAGTAAATACTGGAAGGGTCAACTTCGACGCCGCACTCCACCATCATTTCTTCCAGATTTCGATAGCTCAGCGGGCAAACCAAATACCGGCGGACACAAGTCAGGATTATCCTGTTCAAATCCGCGGCCTTTGAAGGCAATCGTGTTTGAGCAGTGCTTTCTATTGGCATAAAGGTAATTTACCTGAACCTATAGCTCTCCAGCTAATGCGACAGAATCGCTTTATTACCCTGATCAACCGGAATCTCCTGTATCTCGCCATCATCATTTATTTTCAAATTGACAGGCCGTCCATCAATCTTTCCCGTCAATAAGAAATAACGCGTCTTGACGATTTCCACTTCGTCAACTTTGAGATTGGGGTAGCGTCGGTTCACTTGCGTCATGACAGGGAACGGTATGTCAAAAAGGGGCGCTTCTTTTGCCATTTTCATCATTTCGCCATCGGCAGCGACGATCATATCCGTCTCGATAAAATCTTTATTATTGACTGTCTTGGTGCTTTTGATTTCAAACTTGACGTAGCCATCATCAGCTATTCTTGCAATTGAGGTTATATCTTTTTGCTCAATGATGCGGGAGACCGTATTTCGTACGGCTTCAGGAAGTGCGTTGAATTCGATTTCAGTACGCTCTTCGGCGGCAAGCGCTACAATGGAAATTAAGCTGAACATAATCAAACCATATTTTTTGTAGTTCATTAGATTCTCCGGTTGATAGCATTGCTATTGACACAAAGGACCAAAGCCTTCGATTTTAGAATTGCCTTAATTTAAGTGTCTGAAGTCCACTGCGGCCTGGCAGGGTCGCATAAACTATGCGGTGCGAATCCTTTTATAGATTCGTCCACCAATGGTCGCAAATTTCCATGAACTCATTCGCAGTTACCGTGAGCCGGTCGCATTCATTTTGATATTTCATAATGGCACACCACGCGGAAAAACACCTGTTTTCCGTCATCTCAGAAGTCGATTATCACATCGGCCTGACTGCCTCCCCGGTTTTGCATGCTCTCCAATCACGCTAGAATATGCTAGAAATTAAAGGATCTTTTTCACAAAAGTGTCTCCAGGTATTCTTTTAAAACTGCAACATTATTGAGCATGGTTTCCTTAGAGCCAAACAGAAGAGTGGCTTTTTTATTTCCGATTTTAGCGATAAGTTCCTGTACTGACTCAGGATTGTTCTGTAATTCAATGAGGTATTTACGCTTGAACTCAGGCCACTTTTCCTGCTCATGATGATACCAACGACGAAGCTCACTTGAGGGCGCCACCTCCTTAGCCCAGAAATCGATCTTGGCGTCTGCCTTTGAAAGGCCACGTGGCCATAGACGATCAACCAGGATGCGCAGTCCGTCAATATCCGCCGGCGGCTCGTAAACCCGTTTAAGTTGAAGTCTCATCTTTGCTCCTCCATATTAGAATAGCTATCGTCTATCCGGGATTTCCGGCGGAGCAGGTGCATGCCTCTATTATGCTTACCCCATGCCAAAGCACTCCTGCCAACCGCTTGCGAAGCGCCAAGAGTAGTTCGGTTTCAAACCATGGATTTCGTCAAATCCAGAGGTTGTTTCTTGGGCTTGGACACGGGAGAGAAATGAGCTTCGACCAATAATTTTTGCCATAACATGGGGGCTTCATTGACCTGTAAATTCGTTTTCTCCAGCTAATAGGCGTGCCTACTACTCGCGCATCAAAGTAAGTTTAAGACGATCAAAACAGTCAAAAATTCCCTGGCCATGGTTGCGGCGATTCTGCGGATAAACCCTGCTAATACGACAATCCAGGCGGAGAGACTCGCGCAGTAAAAGAACCAGTGGACAGGACGCAGAATGGATATCTCCATGGCCGCAGCCATTTCGTAAGTGCACGTCGAATACATTCCCAGCGGGAACACCATGCTCCAGTAGCCTGCATCGTAAGCGATCGGAAATCCCTTGTAGACATAGCGCCAGAATGAAAGAATGATGATGAACGGAATCCACCAGGTGCCGAAGGCCCAGGAAAGCAGGGTCATTCCCTTAAGAAATGGAATTATATTCTGCAGCCAGGGGATATTCGATGAATGTAAAATCGGCGTCGCTCCTGCCAGGGTAGTAATTGCGGCGGCGCCCATGTTTATCCAATAAGACGGCACAAATTCTTCTGGTTCAAGCGGCAGTAATATCAGCCGATATATAATTAACAAAATTATCAGAAAATAAAGTACGCATCCAAGCAAGTACAACGTCAGCGAGGAAAAGACCAGCACCTCTTGCCGGGCTGCAAGCCAAGGCGCAAGCATCATTGCAAGAACCGCCACGGATTGCGTGGCGACAGCCACCATGAGCCAACTGCCGTTCATGACCGTTAAGTTCAATGCCGATTCACGTATCACCAAGGCGGTGAGCATGCCGTATATCAGCACGATCCATAAAAAAAATCCCGTGATCCACAGAGCGAAGCCCATTTCATAATTCTGGTCGAATAGGGCGAATTGAACGCCCAGGATATCGGTGCCGGCCACGGTGGTCAGAAACGCCGGCGCTAACGCAGGATTTGTCAGATCTGCAATTGCCCTTGACGGATAAACGATGCAACGAGCAAGACTGAGTACGGATAACGCAATATATGCCGCTTGATTTAGAAGAAACAATAATCCGGCGACCGCCTGCTCCTCTTGTAGATGCGCACTAATCGAGACGATGCCCGTTGCCATGACCAAGGCGAAATAACCGGGGAACAGTTCCTTTATGCACTGGGCTATGAGCCTTCCAGCCTTTACCATCCGCATTTACGCCGGGAGGGCTGAATGGGGTTTATTTTGGCATAATCCTGCCGGACCTCGTCCACCTGTCGTTCGGTCAGGCCATGCGCGCTCGATGACTGCGTCCAGAGCATCCATTCATGGGTTTCAGCAGGATAGGCGTCTTCCTTGCCGAGGAATTGCGGGGAACGAAAACAGTAATGCTCTGCCATGACGATTTCTCCATAAATGTCGCCTAGGAAAAGACGAGAAATTATCGACGCCGTTGAAGTAGCCTCTATAAGGCCAGAACAAAGACCGGTTCAACCATTAACGCAACAGAGCCTTGAGCCCAGCTAAGGTACTGGGCTGTCGTGTTGCAAAAGGCTCAGAGCCGCCCTGGCAAAGCCTCAGGCTCGAAAGGTCCGGGTTCAGCGATCAGATCCCGGGCGGCTCCGACCTTCTCCCAGACGTTCCACAACAGGACGCCGCGCACCCGGCGATCCTGCCGATAGTAAATTACCCCTTTCTGGTAAGGAGTCGACCAGTCCGGGATTGTTTCCAGTCGGGAATCGACAAGGCCAATGGCTTCGTAGCCCAACTCGAACAGATCGGAGTAGAAGTAAGGGAGGTAATGATAAGGAGTCGTTTCGCCAGCCATGTTGCGGCCTGCATAACGGCCCATGGTGAGCGCATTGTTTTCGTGCTCGACCCGGATGCGCCGGCCGAGCGCCGGGTTGTAGAAATTAGCCACGTCGCCCGCCGCATAGACAGCCGGATTTCCTGCCCGCAAGTACTCATCCACCACGATGCCGTTGTCCACCGGAAGTCCCGCGTTTTGGGCGAGAGCGGTGTTCGGCTCGATGCCGATTCCCGCTACCACGCCATCCACCAGGATCGACTTTTCCGTGCCTGTCCGACCATCGCGGACGCTCAGTCTGAGCTCTTCTCCTTGCCGCGTCAGGTCGGTGGCCAGAGAGCCGGGCAGCACTTTCTCCTGATAGTACTGATTCAGAAACTGGCTCAGCTCATGAGGAAACATGCGAGCGCCAATGCCTTCCCCAGGAAATAGCATCACCACATCTTTGCCGTTCATGGCCAAGGCAGCGGCGATCTCAGAGCCGATAAATCCGCCACCGATCACGGCAAAGCGCTGTTTGCCTTTGCATAGGGTCCGCAGTTTTTGGTAATCGTCCAGCGTGCGATAATAGAGAATATCGTCGCCTCCGAAGGGAAAGCGCCGCGGAGAGCCGCCCGTAGCCAGAAGCAGTTTTTCGAAGGAACGGGCATTGCCCTGGTCGTCAATAATGCGCTTGTTCGACAGATCCAGGGTTTGGACGATTCGCCCGAGGTGCAGGTCGACATCCAGTGTCTCGGTCTTGCGCCAAATGCTTTCCAGGGGTTTTCCTCGCCAAAGTTTCTTCGATAGCGGTGGCCGGTCATAAGGCGGGTGAGGCTCCTGGCCGATCACGCCTATTGAACCTTTCGTATCGACCTCCCGGATTCCGCGGACGGCCGCATCGGCAGTCATGCCGCCGCCGATGATGAGGTAGTTGTAGTGTGTCATCTGAATCACTCCTCTTCATGAGCGCTAAAAAGCGCTCAAAAAATACCAGCGTCATTTCCGCACTTCCGCACCTCAATGGCTGCCAGATTAGCAATCTCCTCATCCTTGGGGTAGACAGCGATGCTGTGCATCATGGGAAAATTTCGAGCTTTACCTCGATAGGCTCTCCGTGAGCTAGCAAGATAAACTGCCTCCTGTCCGGCAAGGTCCGGATGTTTCATCATGGCGGTTGCCTCGCTTGGGAGAGGCTTGTATTCAGCGCCATGGCCGCTTTTTCCTCACAACATCCATAGCCTGGAGCCTCCTGACTCAAACTTTTCAAGCAAGCGCTCACTCGCTCACCTTGGCGTGAAAACCGGCAGCATTGAGTGCCCTGAGCAGCAGCAAGCGGCTGAACAGCATCAGTCCGCTGTCTTCCTGGAACAGGCCATCAAATATTTTGTCGCTGACGTTGGGCCAGGTCCCTGAAAGTTTCTGCACAAATATTCCCGCCGGCTCCACTAGGGGCACAAGTGAATTCGACCCTACAAATCAATATTGTTAAACCCCATGAATCAGATTCATCAGATGTATGGGATCAACGCCCAGCCAGACCAGCAGCAGCGTCAATAAGACCAGCGCAGCTAAGGACATTCTGGCCAAAGCCGCTTCGCGACCTGCATAATTGCCCGGTTCCTGGCTGATCGACATGACCACGATGACCCTCAGGTAGTAATAAAGCCCCAGTCCGCTGCCGATAATCAGCACAACCAGCATTCCCCATAGCTGGGCGTCGGCGCCGGCGGCGAAAATATAGAATTTGCCGATAAAGCCGGCCGTCAGCGGAATGCCGGCCAACGACAGCAGCATGAACGTGAAAACCGTCGCCAGCCCCGGCCGGCGCCAGAAAAGCCCTCGATAGCTCGACAGTTCCACCGCCTCGGCCTGCGGCGTAGACAAAAGCGATACGACACCGAACGCGCCCAGAGTAGTCATGAAATAAGCCGCCAGATAAAAAATGACGGATTCGACGATGAAGTCCGACTCGATGTTGCCGCCGGCGATAAAAGCGATCAGCAGATAACCCATGTGCGCGATGGATGAATAGGCCAGCATGCGCTTGACGTTATCCTGCAGCAGCGCCAGCACATTACCGAGCAGAATGGACAGGACAGCCATGACGGTGATAACCGTCATCATCGAAACATAGGAATAACCGCCGCCGCTGAGGAAAAAACGCAGCAGCAGGAGGAAAACGGCACCTTTCGAGACCGTGGCGATAAAAGCCGTGACAGGCGCCGGCGCGCCTTCGTAGACATCCGGCGTCCACATATGGAACGGCGCCAGCGACAGCTTGAACCCAACCCCGGCCACGATGAAAACGATGCCCGTCAACACCATGGCATTAAATATTTCCTGCTCGGCCAGATACTGTTCGATGCCGCTGAAACTGAGCTGTCCGCATTCCGAATAAATCAGCGCCATGCCCATCAGCAGCAAGGCTGAGGATACGCCCGACAACACCAGATATTTAGTCGCCGCTTCCAGTGATCGCGATTGCCCCAACGCATAACCGACCAGCACGAACAAAGACACGCTGAGCGTTTCCAGGCCAATGAAAAAAGTGGCGAAATGGCTCGCCGTCACCAGTACGCAGCCGCCCAACAGCGCAGTCAGTATCAGAAACAGCAACTCCTCGTTCTCGCCTTCGCGATCCTTGAAATAGTCGTAACAAAAGACAATAACAACCAGGCCCGCCAGCAAAAGCAGCGCCATGGCGAAAAGACCGTAAGCATCCACCCGGACGAGAGACGTCACATAAACAGGACTGTGCCACCCTGCGGCCATCAATGCCAGCAGAGAAACAAGAACGCCAAGGCCGGCCACCAGACAGGTCAGTGCGAAATGGCGCCTGATGGCGATAGTCAGCATCACGATTACCGCCGATGCGGCAATGCAAATAACGGGCAAAAAAGCGATCAATTGGCTACTGTTCATCGGTCGATTCCGTAACGGCAGAACTTTGCATGGCCTGTTGCAATGAGGGCTCTGTTGTCTCCAGCACCTTATGAGGATGCAGCCCCAGCCAGACGCTGGCGACCACCAGCAGGCCCATGGCAACCCTATCCCGGCGGCCGAAATCGGCTATAGGGTGCGGCAACCGCAGCGGGCCATAAAAAGCTTTCTGCATGATGATCAGGGCATAAACCGGAGAAAGGATCATGACCAGCGCTGCCAGAGCCGTCAATGCCATGCTGACCTTGAAAGCGCCCAGCAATACCAGAAACTCGCCCAGGAAATTGCCCAGCCCCGGCAAGCCCAGCGAAGCGATGGCGAAGAACAGGGTCATAGCCGACAAATGCGGCACGGCGGCCCAAAGCCCGCCCATGCTGCCCATCTGGCGCGTATGCAAGCGTTCCTGCAAGGCGCCGGCGATCATGAACAGGGCCGCTGCACTGATGCCGTGCGCCAGCATGGTCATGACCGCCCCTTGCAATGCCAACAGATTCCAGGCAAACACGCCCAGCAACACAAAGCCCATGTGGCTGACGCTGGTATAGGCGATCAATCGTTTCAGATCGGATTGCGCGAACGCCATCATGGCCGCATAGAGCACGCTGACGGCGCCCAATGCCATCGCGATCGGCGCAAACCGATGCGATGCGTCGGGAAACAGTGGCACGACAAAGCGCAGCAAGCCATAAGCGCCGGTTTTCAGCATGACGCCGGCCAGGATCACACTGCCGCCGGTCGGCGCCTGCGTATGTGCATCCGGCAGCCAAGTATGAAACGGAACCGACGGCAACTTGACCGTAAACGCGACAAAAAAGCCCAACATCAGCCAGAATGCCACATCCGCATCGAGGGGCATGCCCAGCAGCTTAAAATAATCGAAGCTGTAAACGCCCGTGTATCCATGGTAAATCAAGGCCAATACTATGATGGCCGTCAGCATCAGCAGGCCGCTTACCTGCGTGAAAATCACGAATTTGATGGCTGCCGCCGTTCGGTCTTCGTGCCCCCAGATACTGATCAGAAAGTACATCGGGATGATCATGACCTCCCAGCTGAAAAAGAACAGGAACAGATCCAACGCCAGAAAAACACCTACGGTCCCAGCCAGGCACATCAATAAATTGAAGTAAAAGAACCCCTGCCGATGCCTGATCTCCGTCCAGGAGCTGCTGACCGCCATGAATCCAAGCACAACAGTCAACATGACCAGCGATAGGCTAAGCCCGTCCATGGCCAGATGAAAACCGATGCCGAAACGCGAAATCCACGGCCACTTCAAATCGGCTATCCAGACCGATGATTGATCGGCAGCCAGCGCATACTGTACAAGCATCAGCACAAACTCCAGCGCCAGCGCCGCCAAGGCAATCCAGCGCGGAGCCGCAGGATTCCAGCGCTCGGAAATAAAAGCCGCCAGTCCGCCAAAAAACAAAACGGCAATCAGCGCCAGCAGCATCATGACAGCAGCCCTATCGCAATGATCAGCACGGCGCCCCAGCCCATCGATACCGCATACCAGCGCAGCCGCCCGATCTGCGAGGCGCTGGCCAGGTAATGGAGATTCAGGCTGCGCCTGGCTATGGCGGCATAGACCGCATCCACCACATCATTTTTATTAAATCCGGCAATGGCTTTGAAAGGCCGGATCAGCACTGCGTTATAAAGGCTATCCAGCCCCCAACCGTTAAACCACCAGCGCTGCAAGCCTTGCATCCACCCGGAGGAAACCAGCCTTTGCGCCGAAAAAGCGCCGATCAGGTAAAACAATGCCGCAATCGCCAGGCCGGCCACCGGCGCGGCAATGGTCAAGCCGCACACGGCATCGCAACCTTTATGAACCCGAATGGTTTCGGGAAACACCGAATCCAGCGGTATCCGCAACAATCCTCCCAACAACGCCAGCGCGCTCAATACAACCAGCGGCAGCGCCATGCGCCAGCCGATGCCCTGCTTGACTTCATGACGTTCGGGACCGAAAAACACCACGAACACCAAACGAAAACTGTATATGCCCGTGATCAGCGCGCCAAGGCAAGCGGCCGCCCACAGGCCGGGCGAGACTGCGAAAGTCTCCAGCAGAATATCGTGCTTGCTGTAATAGCCGGACGTAAGCGGCAACGCGGCCAGCGCGGCGCTGCCGATCATAAAGCTCCAGAAAGCGACCGGCATGTCTTTGCGCAGGCCGCCCATACGGAAAATATTGTGCTCATGGTGGAAGCAGAAAATGACCGCCCCTGCGGCAAGGAAAAGCAGCGCCTTGAAAAAAGCATGCGTCATCAAATGAAAAATGGCCGCCGACCAGGCGCCGACGCCCAGCCCCAGAAACATATAACCGATCTGGCTGATCGTCGAATAAGCCAGGATGCGCTTGATGTCGGTCTGGACCAGCGCCGAGCAGCCGGCTATCAACAACGTTATCGTGCCGACCAGCGCAACGGCATACTGCACGGCAGGCGCCAGTATAAACAGATCATGCATCCTGGCGATCAGGTAGACGCCCGCCGTCACCATGGTGGCGGCATGGATCAGCGCACTGACCGGCGTGGGGCCGGCCATCGCATCCGGCAGCCAGGTTTGCAGCGGCAATTGCGCAGACTTGCCGACCGCGCCGCCCAGCAGCAGCGCCGAGGCCGCAACAGGCAGCCAGCTTCCTTCCTGCCATTGCCCTGAAGCCCGCAAGACAGATTGAATATCCAGCGTATGCAGTTGCGTAAACAGCAGGAACAGGCCGATCGCCAGCGACGTATCGCCGACCCGCGTCATCACGAAGGCCTTGCGCGCCGCATAGCCGTTGTCCGGATTCTCATACCAGAAGCCGATCAGCAGATAGCTGCCGAGCCCTACACCTTCCCAGCCCAGATAGAGCATTACCAGATTGTCCGCCAGCACCAGCACCAGCATGGCGCCGACAAACAGATTCATGTAGGCGAAAAAGCGTGCATAACTGGCATCGTCTGCCATGAAGTCGGCCGAATAAAGATGGATCAGAAAACCGATACCCGTCACGACGAAGAGCATCGTGACGGACAAGGCATCCAGGTAAAAGCCGAAAGGCAGCGACAAGTCGCCGACAGCCATCCACAAGCCCAAAGCCAGCCGGTAAGGCTGCTGATCGCCAGCCAGAAACGCGGCACCGACCAGCGCGGCTACAATAGCCGACAACCCGACCGAGCCGACGCCTACCCAGGCCACCGCCGATCTGGGCAATTTTTCACCGGCCAATGCCAGGATCAAAAATCCAAGCAATGGCAACAACGGCGACAGCCAAAGCCATTCAATCACCTGTCCTCCTTAATATACTGAATAATCAACCGCGAAGGACACCAAGCTGTATGTCATCCATTCTTCGCGCACTTTTATGCCATATGCCATACCAGTGGTAGGCTGGGTTTTATCTTGTGTTCCGCACCAGACAAGCGGAGCATTTAACAATGGTCGTTGTAGGGTACGCACCGCGTACCTTTTTGAAGTCTTGATGAATCGAAAAGTTTTGAAAAAGGTATGCAATGCATACCCTACAAAGCTTTCATGGTTAAATCGATACCCTACATTCCCCTACCCTTTCATCTCATCCACCGCATCCGCATCCAATGTACGGAAACGGTGAAAAACCTGCATGACCAATCCCAGACCGACTCCGACTTCCGCGGCGGCCAGCGTCAGGATCAGCAAAAACATGATCTGCCCGTCCGCCTGCCCCCAGCGCGACCCGGCCACGACAAACGCCAGGCCCGCCGCGTTGAACATGATTTCCAATGACATCAGGATGAAAATCAGATTGCGCCGCACCAGCACGCCGACCAGTCCCAGCGCAAACAGCACGGCGGATAACGACAATCCATACGCCATCGGAATTCCGCTCATAGCACTCTCCTTTTTGCCATCAAGGGCTTGCCGAGATGATAAGCGCCTACCAATCCAGCCAGCAGCAGCATCGACGCCAGTTCCACCGCCAGCAGATAAGGACCGTACAAGGCGATCCCGACCTGTTTGGAATTTACCAACTGCCCGGTTCCTGCATCGTTGCCGGCAATTACCACAAGAACCTCCGCAAACAGAATCAATGCCAGTATCGAGGGACCTATCCAGATGCCCGGCGTCAGCCAGGCGCGCTCCTGACTCGTGGTTTTCTCGCCCTGATTGAGCAGCATGATCACGAAGACGAACATGACCATAATAGCACCGGCGTAAATGATCACTTCCAGCACGGCGGCGAAATGCGCGCCCAGCAGAAAAAACAGGACGCCCACGGCCAGCAGCGACAGAATCAGGTAAAGCAGTCCATGCACAGCGTTCAGTTGCGTGAGCATCATGACCGTAGCAAAGATGGCGACGGCCGATGAGATAGAGAACAGCACCATTTCCATATAACACTCCTTATGGCAACAATGTTTTAACATCGACAGGCGGCGCCTCGTTTTCGGCCTGCCCCTTACCTTTGCCGCCGACCGACATGCCGGCCACGCGGTAAAAATTGTAATCGTGATACTTGCCCGTGCCGTCGATCAGCAAATGCTCTTTTTCATACACCATGTTCTGGCGGTCGTATTCGCACATTTCGAAATCCGGCGTCAGTTGAATCGCACAGGTCGGGCAGGCTTCCTCGCAAAAGCCGCACATGATGCAGCGGGAAAAATTGATGCGAAAAAATGACGGATACCAGCGCCCGTCCTCGTCCTCGGCTTTCTGCAGCGCGATGCAGTCTACCGGACAGGCGACGGCGCACAGATTGCAGGCCACGCAACGCTCCTCGCCGTCCGGATCGCGCGTCAGCACGATGCGTCCCCGGTAGCGCGGATACAACTCCCGCTTCTGGTCGGGATATTCGATCGTATCGGGCTTGGTGAAGGTGTGCTTCAGGACTTCCCATAATGTGCGTAATTGGCTGAACATGATCTCCCCTTATGCGCTGTAAAGCGCTGCGGCGCCGGTAACGAGCAGATTCAACAAAGCTACCGGCAGCATGACTTTCCAGCCGAAGCTCATAAGCTGGTCATAGCGTGGCCGCGGCAACGATCCGCGCACCAGAATGAAAAACAGGATGCCGACAGCGGTTTTCAGGCAGAACCAGACCAGCGGCGGCAGCCAGGGCCCCAGCCAGCCGCCGAAGAATAACGTCACGATCATCGCGGAAGTCAGGGTAATGCCGAGATATTCGCCGACGAAAAACATGCCGAATTTCATGCCTGAATACTCGGTATGAAAGCCGGCGATCAGTTCCTGCTCGGCTTCCGGCAAATCGAGCGGCGCCCGGCGGCTTTCAGCGACGGCCGCGACCATAAACACGACGAAGCCGGCAAACTGGGGCAAAATGAACCAGCCGTCGCGCTGGGCCTCGACGATCTCGCGCAGGTTGAATGTACCGGCCAGCATGACCACGCCCATGATGGAAATGCCCATGAACACTTCATAGCTGACGGTCTGGGCCGCTGCGCGCAGACTGCCCAATAGCGAATATTTGTTGTTGGAGGCATAACCTGCCAGCACGACGCTATAAACCGCCAGAGACGTCAATGCCAGAAAATAGAGCAGCCCGAAATTGAAATCGATAATGCCGACGCCCGGCGCGAACGGAATCACGGCAAAACCGGTCAGCATGGTAATGAAGACAATCGTGGGCGCCAGCACGAACACCAGTTTGTCGGCAAAAGGTGGAATCCAGTCCTCCTTGAAGAACATCTTGATCATGTCCGCCGCGACCTGAAGCAACCCCAGAGGACCGACCCGGTTGGGACCGAGGCGGTCCTGCCAGACAGCCAGCAGCCTGCGCTCTACCCAGATCAGTATCGCTGCCACAAAAATCGTCGACAGCAGGATGCCGATAATATCCGCAGCGCCGCCTAGCCCGGCATTCATAATGACTCCTCCCCGATCGCTTTCTTCAGTATCACTTGATCCGATTGACAGCAGCGTGCGGTTTCCGGCCGGCCTTCGGTTATGCCGAGTAGACCGGCCGGCAGGGTTGGTTCGATGCTCACAGGCAGTACTATGAACGGCCCGCCGGAAATGCAGTGAATTTCGATTCTATCGCCCATCTGGACGCCCAGCATTCCGGCATCCGAAGGATTCAGCGTGGCGCATGGAATCGGCGCGCGCTCGGCCACTGGCGGCGAGCGCAAACTCAGCTCTTCGCTGCCGAAGATATGCGGCAGCAGTACAATGCGCCACTGGCCTTTTATCGGCTTGAAAGGCTCGGGGATATTTTTGAACCAATCGCGCCCGCCTGAGGGTTCAATCAGCCTGACACCGTAATCGCCGTCGCGCAAATGCCCCCCGATCTCATCCTGAAACTTGCTGACCGCCTGATTGGAATTCCAGCCGGGCGCCCAGATAACCGGCTCCAGAGCGGCCGGCACATCGGCTTTCGCGCCTTCCATCGAAAACGCGAACGGCGTTTCCGGATCAGCCGGCTGCCTTGGCTCGCTGACTTTGATGTGAGCCCGCATGGCTGTGCGGCCGCTGTAACGGTGGGGCTGGCGGGGAATCTTCATGCCGTCAACTTTAAAGCTCGCTCCGGGTGCCGCTTCAGTGATCGCTGCAAGCACCGGAAAAGTTTTCGCGCAAGCGGCGGTCAGCGCATCAAAGGTCAAGCCTTCCGTGCCGGCCGACAGCCATTGCCAACTGCTTCGCACAGGCTCCGACGCAGGGTAAACCTGGAAATAACGTTGCGCCCGACCTTCATTATTGACTACTGTGCCGTCGGACTCGGCAAACGTAGCGGCAGGCAACAGCAATGAGGCTTTTTCTGCTGTTCTGCTGTACAGACAGTCGATGACGCCTACTCGCTGTACCGCCTGCAGAAACGCATCAACATCCCGGACTGGAGCGCGCCGGTAGAGATCGTTCTCAAGAATAATCACGCGCCCGACCTCATGGATCCGCTTGAAAGCCTGCCGTAAGCGTTCCCCCCCCATCATGACCAGCCCCAGGCTGTTGCTTTCGGGCACCGTGAAAGTCAATTGCCTGTCTTGTGCCGGCAGCGCCTTGGCTACATTGTAAGCAGCCTCAATGACGGCAAGACTGGCGCTGACGGTGCCCGACACCACCAAGGGCCGTCTGGCCTGCCTTAAATGATCAGCGATGGCAGCGGCCAGCGTGCGGACATCATCATGCAAATCGGCAGGATCAGGCGCTTGGGGATTAAGATTATGCGCAATGGCAAATCCCAGCCTGGCAATGTCTTCCGGACTGCCCCGGTAAGTGGCCGCGGCAGCGTCATCCAGGCGCGTTGCGCAAACGCTGGCGATAAACAGCGGGCTGCAGTGGTCTATCTGCTGCTCTCTGACGGGCTTATCCAGCCAGGGCGCTATTTTCAGATTCCTGGCCTGATCGAATGCAGCATTACGCACCGATTGGCGCAACGACAACGCCAACCTGGGCGCGCTATGGGTCACGTCCTCGCCCAGAATCAGCACGGCATCGGCTTGCTCAACCTCTCGCAATGAAGGAGAACGAATGCCGCCGTTGCGCAGAATATCGGCAATCGCTTCAAGCAGCGACTGCTCAGTGTCGTCCAGGCCCAGAAAGAAGTTTGTCTCGCCCACCCGACTGCGCAGGGCAAAATTGGCTTCCAGCGAGGCGCGAGGCGAGCCGATGCCGATCGTCGTATCGGTCAGCCAATCACGAAGCTTCTGCTCCGCTTCCTCGGCCGTGATATCCATCCGGTCATGGATGCGCGGCTTTAAAATGCGTTCGGAGCTGTTGACGAAGCCGTAGCCGAAGCGCCCCCGGTCGCAGAGGAAATAACCGTTGATCTCGCCGTTATAGCGATTGACGATGCGCCTGAGTTCGCCGTAACGCTCGCCGGGCGAGGTATTGCAGCCCAAACCGCAATGCACGCACACTGACGGCGCCGTTTGCAGATCCCATTTGCGCGTGTAATGCTCGCTGAAAGTCCGGTCGGTGAAAACGCCGGTAGGGCAAACCTCGACCAAGTTGCCGCTGAATTCGTTTTCCAGTACGCCATCCTCGAAGCGGCCGAAATAGACGTTGTTATGAATGCCGAAAACCTGCAAATCGCTGCCGCCGGCATAGTCGTCATAAAAGCGCACGCAGCGGTAACAGGCGATGCAGCGGTTCATTTCATGGTTGATAAACGGGCCGAGATACTGGTTTTTATGCGTGCGCTTTTTGCCGCGATAACGGCGCACCACATGACCGGACATCAGCGTCATGTCCTGCAGATGGCATTCGCCGCCTTCCTCGCACACCGGACAATCGTGCGGATGATTGGTCATCAGCAGCTCGATGTTGTCCTTACGGAATTGCCTCGCCTGTTCGGCCTGAAGGGAGATGCGCATGCCGTCCGTCACAGGTGTCATGCACGCTATCACAAGGCGTCCTCGCTGGTCTTCCGGATTTTGGTATTGCATTACTGCGCATTGTCGGCAGGCGCCTACCGAGCCCAGAGCCGGATGCCAGCAAAAGTAGGTCAGATCAAGGCCCAGGTTCAGGCAGACCGGCAACAGGCTCTCGCCGGCTTCCGCCTGATATTGCACCCCGTCGATTTCAATAGTAGCCATCAGCCTCCCCCTGCGCCGGTGATGTAGCGTTCAAAATCCGCGCGGAAAAATTTCAGCGCGCTCTGCAGCGGCTCCATGGCGCCCGGCGCCAGCGCGCAAAACGTGTTGCCGGGCCCCATCATGCGCGTATGCCGCGACAGGGTGTCGAGATCTTCCGGGCGGCCGCGCCCGTCAATGATGTCCTGCAGCAGCGTGACCGTCCAGGGCAGCCCGTCCCGGCAGGGCGTGCACCAGCCGCAGGATTCCTGCGCGAAGAATTGTTCCAGATTCAGCACCATTTTTACCGGACAGGTCCGGTCGTCGAGGATGATCATGGTACCGGTGCCCATGCGGCTCCCGGCCTTCATGACGGCGTCGTATTCCATGGGCAGGTCCAGCTGTTCGGGCAGCAGGAAATCGGTTGATGCTCCTCCAGGCAGGAGGCCGCGCAGTTTAAAACCGTCCTGCATACCGCCTGCATGGTCTTCCAGAATTTCTCTGATCGGCGTCCCCATGGGCAGTTCCCAGAGCCCGGGGCGTTTGACCCGGCCGCTGGCGCCGAACAGTTTCGTGCCGTGATCGACGCCGCGGCTCAAGCCTTTGTACCAGTCAATCCCGTTACGAATGATATGCGGCACGTTACATAGGGTTTCTATGTTATTGACTACGGTCGGCTTGCCCCAGAGCCCGCTGATGACGGAGAACGGCGGCTTTGTGCGCGGGTGGGCGCGTTTTCCTTCCAGCGAATTGATCAGCGCCGTTTCCTCGCCGCAGATATAGCGCCCGGCGCTGGTATGCAGATGAATCTCCAGGCTGAAATCCGAGTTCAGTACACGCCCGCCCAGATAGCCTTTGGCGCGCGCTTCCTGCAGCGCATGTTCAATGCGCCTTGCGGCCAGATGATATTCGGCGCGCAGGAAAATGTAAGCGACGCTGGCCTGTATGGCGTAGGAAGCGATGATCACGCCCTCGATCAACTGGTGCGGATCTCTCTCCAGCAGCAGCCTGTCCTTGAAAGTGCCCGGTTCCATCTCGTCGCCATTGGCGATCAGGTAGCGGGGCCGCCGCCCGTCATCCATAGGCACCAGGCTCCATTTGAGCCCGGTCGAAAATCCCGCTCCGCCGCGGCCTCTGAGCCCTGAATCCTTGACCCACTGCTGCACTTCTTTCGGCTGCAATTCCGAGAGCGCCCGGCGCAAACCTTGGTAGCCGCCGGTGCTTTCATAATCCGCCAGCGTCGCAAAAAGGCGGTCCGGTCGGATGTTTTGGGTGAGTGGCCTATGCATGTTTTCCATGACTCACCTGCCCAAAATTTCATTAACGGTTTCGTCATTGACATCAAGCCTGAGCTGGTCGCCAACTAGCATGACCGGCGCATGATCACAGGCGCCGAGGCAGACAATCGGCAATATGGTATATTTTCCGTCCGCGGACATCTGGCCTGGTTCGACCTGCAAGCGCCTGCACAAGCTCTCTTTGATCTGGTCCGAACCCATTATCCAGCAGCTGACGCTGTCGCAGTAATGAATAACCGTCTTGCCCACGGGCTGGCGGTAAATAAGATTATAAAAAGTCGCTACGGCTTCCAGCTGCGCCGGCGATATATCCAACAGCTCCGCCACGGCAACAAGGCATTCGTCCGAAACCCACTGCCGGTACTTCTGCACGGTTTTCAGCGCTTCGATGGAGGCGGCCGCCTTGTCCGCATAGTGAGTTATTTCAGCGGTGATCTCCTCTATTTCAACGACAGTCAGCACGGCGGATTTCTCGGTCATATCAGCGGTCCACGTCAGCCATTACAAAATCGATGCTGGCCAGTATCGCGATCAGGTCGGCGATCATCAGCCCCCGGCACATCATCGGGATCATCTGCAGATGCGGGAAAGACGGCGTGCGGATGCGCGTGCGATAAGACATCGTACCGCCATCGCTGGTCAGGTAGTAGCCGTTGAGGCCCTTGGTGGCTTCGACCGTCACGCAAGCCTCGCCTGCCGGAATCACCGGCCCCCAGCTGACATTGAGAAAATGGTCGATCAGGGTTTCTATGTCATGCAGGGTACGCGCTTTGGGCAGCGGCGTGGTCAGCGGATGGTCGGCCTTATGAGGACCCTCCGGCATGTTATTCAAACATTGCTCAATGATACGGACGCTCTGGCGCATTTCTTCGATGCGCACGGCGCAGCGGTCATAGCAATCGCCGTGTTGCGCTGTCGGGATCTCGAACTCGTAGTTCTCATAGCCTGAATAAGGGCGCGCCTTGCGATAATCCCAGGCAAAACCCGTCGCGCGCAGGCTCGGCCCGGTCGCGCTCCAGTCAATGGCTTCGGCGGTGTTGTAAACCCCAACGCCTTGAGTGCGCCGCTTAATCGTACTGTTGTTCATGACCATTTTGTCATACTGATCAAGCCGCGCCGGAAAATAATCGATAAATTCCCGCACCAGCCTGTCCCAGCCGACAGGCAAATCCATGGCCACGCCACCGATACGGAAATAGCTGGAATGCATGCGTGCGCCGCTGATTGCTTCCATGATGTCGAACACTTTCTCGCGATCGATAAACATGTAAAAAATCGGCGACATCTGGCCGATGTCCTGGGCAAATGTGCCATAAAACAGCAGATGACTGGCCAGACGGTAAAATTCGGCAACCATGACCCGGATGACTTGAGCACGTTCCGGTACTTCTATTCCGGCCAGCCGCTCCACGGCCATTACGTAGGGAAAATTATTCATGGAGCCGCCCAGGTAATCCACGCGGTCGGTATAAGGGATATAGGTGTGCCATGACTGGCGCTCGCCCATCTTTTCTGCGCCGCGATGATGGTAGCCGATGTCGGGCACGGCATCGACGATTTCCTCGCCGTCCAGCTGCAGGGCGACACGGAAAACCCCATGTGCGCTCGGGTGATTGGGTCCAAGATTAAGGAACAGAAAATCGCTGTCCACGCCATGCCGTATCATGCCCCATTCCTCGGGCACAAAGCGCAGCGCTTCCTGTTCCCTCGCCTCGCGTTCGTCAGACAGACTATAAGGCTCCATTTCCGTTGCACGGGCCGGATGGTCCTTGCGTAGCGGATGCCCTGCCCAGGTCGGCGGCATCAGGATGCGCCGGAGATTGGGATGGCCTTCAAAAACGATGCCGAACATGTCCCATACCTCACGCTCATACCAGTTGGCCGAAGGCCAGATATCGCAGATAGTCGGCAGAGACAAGCTGTCCTCCGATAAGGCCACCTTGAGGCGCATATCCTCATTGCGATCAAAGGACAGCAGATGATAAACAACCGTATAGGCGCTGGCCGGCAATCCCTGCCGCCGCGTGCGCTGCCGCTCGTCCATGGCCGACAGGTCGAACAGCATGGCGTAGCCGGAAGCCGCTTCTTTTTTCAGGAATCTGAGGAAATCGCGGATGCGCGCTCTGTCGACCCAAAGCGTAGGGATGTTGTCGACTGTCGACTGGAGGACGAAAGCGTCCTCGCCGAACCGGGCAGACAGTTCGCGCACGATCCGGTCAGACATGATCCGGCCCTCTCAACTCTCTGGCGCGCATTCTTTCTTCCGTCAACAAATCGCGGAAGCTGGGCTTGGGTGCCTTGAGCACTGCCTGATCACCGACCACCCAGCTCAACGGCCGCCTTTCCTGGCCGATGGCCTGCTGCAGCAGCATCAAGCCCTGCAGCAAGGCTTCCGGGCGCGGCGGACAGCCCGGCACATAGACATCGACCGGCAGAAACTTGTCCACACCCTGTACGACGCTGTAAATGTCGTACATGCCGCCGGAATTGGCGCAGGAGCCCATGGAAATGACCCAACGCGGCTCCAATAGCTGGTCATAGAGGCGCTTGATGACCGGAGCCATCTTGCGGAAAACTGTGCCCGAAATAACAATCAAATCTGCCTGTCTTGGCGAGCCCCGGATAACCTCGGAGCCGAAGCGGGCAATGTCGTGCCGGCTGGTGAAGGCGGTCGCCATTTCCACATAGCAGCAGGAAAGCCCGAAATTGAACGGCCAGACGGAATTGGCCTGTCCCCAGGCCACCATGTCCTCAAGCTTGGCGAACAGGAAGTTGCGACGCATCGCTTCTTCATAGGTTTGTTGCCCCGGTCTTGGTGCTGTATCGTTCTCGGCTTTGCTCAGATGCCAGTGCATGATTTACTCCCTTAGCCCGGTTTTTTGAATATCAATGCGCTGCCGCCGCGTGCGCCAATCAAGTGCGCCAACAGCCCAGAGATAGGCCAGCGCCGCCAACAATACGACTATGAAGATCAACGCTTCGATAAAGCCTGTCCAACCGGATTCGCGCAAAGCCACTGACCAGGCAAACAGGAACACTGATTCCATATCGAAAATCACGAAAAAGATGGCAAGCAGGTAAAACTGGATGGAGAAGCGGACATGAACATCACCCGCCGGCACGACGCCTGATTCAAACTGTTCGTCGGTATCCCTATTGGCTCTGTGCCGCTGCCCCAGAAAATAAGCGCCGCCGAGCATAATGCCAGTCGCAGCCAGCACGGCTGCAAAATAGATTATGAGAGGAAGAAGATCGCTGGCAAGAGTGGCTTCAATGTTCATCAATGCCTCTGTCAATCAATAAACTAAAAGGTGTGATGCCTCAGTAAATTCAACAAACATCGACATCCGATGATCATTCATGCTCCTTGCATGAATTAAGAGTTGAAAAAAAATTAATGGTTCAAATTGACATTGAAGCCTCGTACGACAATTACAGGCTATCCAAATACCAGCACCGCTTATGCACTTCGGCTGGCAATTGGTTTAAATAAAATGCCTCAACACTGGAACGGCTGAAGGTCAGGAGCTAGATCATATTCGAGCGCACTAAGCACTAAGGTAGTGGAAGCCTTCTTCGAAGCGTAAAGGCGAGAGAGTCAGTGGGCTGCCGGATTTCTTCATCGGTGTCCGTACCGCCGTTCGGCTATTGGCTGTCCTGTATGGCAAGGATTAATTCAGCACTTACTTTCTCAGCATGGGTTTGATATTGCCTGAATTTACCAATGGGCTGAACTAGCGTAAACCTCAAGGAGGCCCGGGTCTAATGTCTAACCTATGGAGCGCCAATCATCAGATAACGCAATTCAGACGAAACTGGACCGATGCGCTAGCTGGCAGCAGGCACAATCTAAACATCCCCACAGGCGGCTGAGTGAACACGTATTACCAAAATACGAAAACATAAATTGATAATTTCAATTCCACTTCTTGAGTTTCTTCCGAGCCGTCCCGAAGTTGCCTAATTGATAAACGGATAATCTGTCTGGAGAGAAAGTAATTACATCAAAAGGTTGGGCGAGCATTTCCTTCAGACGGTCCATAGAGGCGAGCCCAATGGTAATATGTGGATTGAAATTCTTGCCTGTCTGTTTCGGAATAAATGTCGCAACGTAATCTATAGTTGACTGGTTAATGTCAGGTTCTTCTGGCGTTGTAAAAAATGCCTTAGCGGTTCCTGTTTTCACAGTAAAAGGAGTAACTACATTGATCAGTTTCTGTTGCAACTTTAGGAGATCGTCTGTTGGCTCGAGGACAATACTCGCAAGTCCCAAATTCTCCCAGGAAGAATAATGGTACTTGAATGCCTTCAGCTTCCAGTCCCTGACTTTCTCGGTGGTCAGGATTTCTCCAACTGCCGCATAGATTTTTTCGAGGTCTGCTGTGCGAACATACCTCTGCAAAATCGTGATATGTGGTCTGTGGGAAGCGTCTAAAACGAATCCCTTCGGGTAGTCATCAAGCAAGCTGGCATTGGCTGCCTCCGCATACTGAGCCATCGCCGCATCCGGCTCAAGTGCAATGTTGATGGCTGTGATTGGACTCTGTTTTTCACCAGCTGTTGCAATATGGCCGAACAGTGTTCCTAAGCAAATGTCGAGTACAGCAAGAACCTTCATATACCTCAGCATAATCTTTTCCTGTTGAAACTAAACAACCACCCGCTCAAGCGGGTGGGTTCGAATAACGGACTGAAAGTCCGGATACGCGTCGACTAAACGACGCGTCTTAATCCGGCTCCATTTTAAAATTATCGTTTGGGTTA